>VEPB01000412.1 GCA_012026715.1 Methylococcaceae bacterium
CGGCCGCGGCCGGTGAGGTAGGCTTCGCGGATGCCGGCGGCGCCGTTGATGATGCCGGCGGTGGGGAAATCCGGGCCGGGCACCAGTTGCATCAGGTCGTGGATGCTGGCGGCGGGGTTTTCGATCAGCGCCAGACAGGCGTTGACCACTTCCGTCAGGTTGTGGGGCGGGATGTTGGTGGCCATGCCCACCGCGATGCCGGCGGAGCCGTTGACCAGCAGATTGGGAATCCGGCTCGGCAGGACCGAGGGTTCCTTCTCCGATTCGTCGTAGTTGGGGATGAAATCGACGGTCTCCTTGTCCAGGTCAGCCAACAGTTCCTGGGTAATCCGCGCCATGCGCACTTCGGTGTAGCGCATGGCCGCCGGCGAATCGCCGTCCACCGAACCGAAGTTGCCCTGGCCGTCGACCAGCGGATAACGCAACGCAAACGGCTGCACCATGCGAACGATGGTGTCGTAGATCGCCGAGTCGCCATGGGGATGGTATTTACCCATCACGTCACCGACCAGGCGGGCCGATTTCTTGTGGGGCTTGTTGGGTTCGTAGCCCTCCTGGTGCATGCCGAACAGCACCCGGCGGTGCACCGGCTTGAGCCCGTCGCGGGCGTCCGGAAGCGCCCTTCCCACGATCACGCTCATGGCGTAATCCAGGTAGGACTGCTTCATTTCGTCTTCGAGATTGACCGGGATGATTTCTTTGGCGAAGGAGGACATCAGGCGTCTGATTCGTGCGTGTTCTGCGTCGGGTAAGCCAGCCGTTCCATGCGTGTGGCCCGATCTGCAAGCCCCGCATGATGAAGCACAAGCGGGGCATTATACCACCTCGGCACCGGCCGGCGGACCGATCCGGGATGAGCCGCTCCGGGACAAAAAAAAGCGGCCGGGGATACCCGGCCGCCTCATTGACAAGCCTTGGAAAAGTCGGCCCTTAATCGAGATCCAGGTTCTGCAGGTAGGTCTTGAAACTCTCGCGCAGCTCCGGATGCTTCAAGCCCTGCTCCACCGTGGCCACCAAATAGCCCAGCTTGGAACCGCAGTCATAGCGCTTGCCATGAAATTCGTAGGACAACACCGGCTCGTCGTTCATCAGCATGGCGATGGCGTCGGTCAGCTGAATCTCGCCGCCGGAGCCGCGGGCGACGTTCTCGATCTTGTCGAAGATGGCGGGGGTGAGGATGTAGCGCCCGACCACCGCCAAATTGGACGGAGCGTTCTCCGGCTTGGGCTTCTCGACGATCTGCTCCACCCGCCCCAGGCTATTGCCGATGGAATTGGAGCGGACGATGCCGTAGCTGCCGGTTTCGGAGGGATCGACCCGCTCGACGCCCAGCACCGAGCACTGCCATTCCTCGAACACCTTCACCATCTGGTGCAGGCAGCCGGCAGCCTCGTCGTCCACCAGGTCGTCGGCCAGAATCACCGCGAAGGGCTCGTCGCCGATCACCGCGCGGGCGCAACCCACCGCGTGGCCCAAGCCCAGCGCCTCGGACTGGCGGATTTCGACGAACTCGACATGGGGCGGCACGATGTTCTGCACGATCTTGAGGATCTCGGTCTTGTTGCGGATCGTCAGTTCGTTTTCCAATTCGTAGGCCTTGTCGAAATGGTCGGAAATGGCCCGCTTGGTGCGGCCAGTGATGAACACGATCACGTCGACCCCGGCGGCGACCGCCTCTTCCACGGCATACTGGATCAGCGGCTTGTCCACCACCGGCAGCATCTCCTTGGGGCTGGCCTTGGTCGCGGGCAGGAATCGAGTCCCCAGCCCAGCCACCGGGAACACGGCTTTTTTTACGGTTTTCTTCATCGTGGTATTTCCTTCGTGGAGGTTGGTAGACCAGTGTACCGGGGCACGACCCGGCATGGTGCAACAGTATAATCCGAGCAAAACGGAGAAAGGCGGACAAGAAAAAACTCCGAAGCAGAGGAGTTGCTTCGGAGTGTAAGAGTTACCCGGTTTGGGGGTGACCGGGATGGTTCCGCCCCTTGGGGGTCGGGACGGAAGCGCCGTTCCCGGCGCAACGCTGAGACTCGCCGGGGACTGATAAGTTCATGTCACAGGAAAAAGGTCGGAATACCCCCGCCGACCGTCCGCGACTGGTCATACATTGAAGCGGAAATGCACCACGTCGCCGTCGTGCATGACGTATTCCTTGCCTTCCAGCCGCCATTTGCCGGCATCCTTGGCGCCCTGTTCGCCGCGGTATTTGATGAAATCGTCGTAGGCGATCACTTCGGCGCGGATGAAGCCCTTCTCGAAATCGGTGTGGATCACTCCGGCAGATTGCGGCGCGGTGGCACCCACCGGGATGGTCCAGGCCCGGACCTCTTTTACGCCGGCGGTGAAATAAGTCTGCAAATTCAACAACCGATAGCCGGCCCGCACGACCCGGTTGAGGCCGGGCTCCTCCAGTCCCAGGTCGGCCAGGAAATCCGCCTTGTCGGCCTCCTCCAGCTGGGCGATCTCCGCCTCCATGGCGGCGCACACCGGCACCACCACCGCGCCTTCCTCGTCGGCCAGGGCCTGCACCCGATCCAGCAGCGGATTGTCGTGAAAACCGTGTTCATCGACGTTGGCGATGTACATGGTGGGCTTGATGGTGAGCAGGAACAGATCGCGGATCAGCACCTGCGCGTCCGCATCCAGCCCCAGCGACCGGGCCGGCTTGCCGGCGTCCAGATGGGCCGCCAGCCGGTCGAGGATGTCCTTCTTGTGCAGTTCATCCTTGTTGCCCGACTTGGATGCCTTGGCGGCTCGCTGCTGGGCCTTCTCCACCGATGCCATGTCGGCCAGGATCAGTTCGGTGTGGATGACTTCGATGTCGGAGACCGGATCGACCTTGCCCGCGACGTGGACCACGTCATCGTTCTGGAAGCAGCGCACCACGTGGGCGATGGCGTCGGTCTCGCGGATGTGGGCCAGAAACTGGTTGCCCAGCCCCTCCCCCTTGGAAGCTCCCGCCACCAGCCCCGCGATATCGACGAACTCAAAGGCGGTCGGTACCACCCGTTCCGGCTTGACGATTTCCGACAGCGCATCGAGGCGCGGATCGGGCACCGGCACCACGCCCACGTTGGGATCGATGGTGCAGAAGGGATAGTTTTCCGCCGCGATGGCGGCCTGGGTGAGGGCGTTGAACAGGGTCGACTTGCCGACGTTGGGCAGGCCGACGATGCCGCAGGTTAATGCCATGGGAACAAGATCTCGGGGTTAGGGTTCGATGCGGTTGTACTGGTCTTCGAAGCGGACGATATCGTCCTCGCCCAGATAACTGCCGGACTGCACTTCGATGATTTCCAGGGGGATCACGCCGGGATTTTCCAGGCGGTGATCGACCCCCAAGGGGATGTAGGTGGATTCGTTTTCGGTGAGCAGCA
>VEPB01000461.1 GCA_012026715.1 Methylococcaceae bacterium
ACTGCACTTCGATGATTTCCAGGGGGATCACGCCGGGATTTTCCAGGCGGTGATCGACCCCCAAGGGGATGTAGGTGGATTCGTTTTCGGTGAGCAGCAGCACGTCGTCGCCACGGGTCACCTTGGCCGTGCCCTTGACCACGATCCAATGCTCGGCGCGGTGATGGTGGCGCTGCAGCGACAGCCGAGCGCCGGGCTTCACCGTCAGCCGCTTCACCTGATAGCGCTCGCCGTGATCGATGCCTTCGAAATCGCCCCAGGGCCGGTGCACCTTGGTGTGGTAGATATGTTCGGGGCGCGCCGACTGGCGGAGGTAGTCGGTGATGGCCTTGACGTCCTGGGCCTTGTCCTTGTGGGCCACCAGCACGGCGTCCTTGGTTTCGATCACCACCAGGTCCTTGACGCCGATGGCGGCGAGGAAGCGGCTTTGGGCATACAGCAGGGAATTGCCGGTATCCTTGCGGTAAACGTCGCCCACCAGCACATTGCCCTGGTCGTCGCAGGGGCGGACTTCGCTCAGCGCCGACCAGGACCCCAGGTCGGACCAGCCGACGTTCAACGGCAAGACTTCCGCCGAGAGTCCGCCGGACTCGCGGGTCAAGGGCTCCATCACGGCGTAGTCGATGGAATCGCTGGGGCAACCGGTGAAAGCCTTCTTGTCGACCCTCAGGAAATCCCCGTCGCGCTTGGAACCGGCCAAGGCTTGCTCGCAAGCGGCGGCGATATCGGCGCGGTAGCGGCGGATCTGCTCCAGCCAGACCGAGGCGCGTAGTACGAAGATGCCACTGTTCCACAGGTAATCGCCACTGGCCACGTAGGCTTCGGCGGTAGGGGCGTCGGGTTTTTCCACGAAGCGGTCGAGCACGAACACGCCGGGCTTGAGTTCCGCCCCCTTGCTGAGGTAGCCGTAACCGGTTTCCGGCTTGTCGGCGACGATGCCGAAGGTGACCACCGCGCCGGCCGCCGCCTCGCGGACGGCCTCCAACAGCCGCGACCGAAAACTGGCGACATCTTCGATGTGATGATCGGAGGGCATGATCGCCAGCACCGGATCGACCGTATCCGCCATCGCCTGAAGAGCGGCCACGGTCAGCGCCGGCGCGGTGTTACGGCCGACCGGCTCCAGCAGGATAGTGCTGCGTTCGTAACCCAGTTGCCGCAATTGTTCCGCCACCAGAAAACGGTGGCTTTCGTTGCACACCACCATCGGCTGAACCACGCCGAATTCGCCGCCGGCCATCTCCGCCAAGCCGGCAATGCGCGCCGCGGTGTCCTGGAATAAGCTGGTTTCCCCGGCAAAACACAGAAATTGCTTGGGATAGGCCTCGCGCGAATAAGGCCACAAGCGGGTTCCGGAACCGCCGGACAAGATCACCGGCTGAATCAAGGTCATCATCGTCGTCTTCCCAGAATCCGGTTGAATCAATCAGCCGTCGCGGCCAGCCAGACCGCGAGCCGGTCAGCCACCCGGCGGACCGCGCCACGGCCCTGCTCCACGAAGGCGCGATTGGCACTGCCCATCGCCGTCTTTACGGAAGCATCCCTCAACACCCGGCCCGCGGCCACTGCCAGTTGCGTCCCGTCGGCAACCTCGAGGGCGCCGCCGCCGTCCAGCAGGCCGCGGCCGATATCCAGAAAGTTGAATCCGTGCGGCCCGAACAGTAGCGGCAGGCCCAACGCCGCAGGTTCCAGCGGATTGTGGCCGCCGACCGGCACCAGGCTGCCTCCCACGAAGGCCAGATCTCCGGCGGCATAAAACTGCCGCAATTCCCCCAGAGTATCCAGCAGGAACACCGTGACACCGGCACAATCGCCACCGCCGGAACGGCGCACCGCCGGCCGACCTCGGCGGCTGCACAGCTCCGCCACAGCTTTGAAGCGCTCCGGATGACGCGGCGCGACCACCAGTATCAGACCTGGAAATTCCGACGCCAAGCTGTCCAGCACATCCAGCAGGATCGCTTCTTCCCCTTCGTGGGTACTGCCGGCCACCAGCACGAGGCGATCGCCAAACAGTTGGGCTTTCAGTTGGCGCCCCCGCTCCACCAGATCGGCCGGCAGTTCCAGGTCGAATTTCAGGTTGCCGGCAACTTCCACCCGTTCCGGCGCAGCGCCCAGACGGCAGTAGCGCTCGGCATCGGCCTGGGTCTGGGCGGCGATCCACTGCACCGCCCCGAGACTGGCTCGGGTCAGCCCGCCCAACCGCGCATATCCTTTGGCGGAACGCGCCGACAGCCGGGCGTTGACGATGGCCAGCGGAATACCCGCCGCGGCGCAGCTTAAGTACAGATTGGGCCAGATCTCGGTTTCCATGATGACCGCGAGACAGGGCTTGAACGCCCCCAGAAACCGACCGATCGGTCCCGGCAGATCATAGGGAAGATAGACGTGGGCCACCCGCTCCCCCAACGCCTCCCGAACCCGGCGGGAACCGGTCGGGGTCGTGGTGGTCACCACCCAGCGCCGCCCGGGGAAGCGCTCCATCAGTTCCCGCAGCAGGGGAAAAGCGGCTTCCGCCTCGCCCACCGAGACGGCGTGGATCCAAACGTGCTCCCCTGCAGGGGACGCGGGGTAATACCCGAACCGTTCCGGAATCCTCTGGCGATAGGCGGGCGCCTTCAAGCTGCGCCACAGCAGTCGCCCGACGACCGCAGGCACCGCCAGACGGAACAGGGCGGTGTAGAGCCGGCGCACTTTGCAGCGCCCGCCGCCGAGCGAGACTTACTCGCCCACCACCTTGATCTTGACGGAAGCGGTCACATCGCCGTGAATCTGCAGCCTGACGTCATAATCGCCGGTGGCGCGGATCACGCCATTGGGCAAGCGAACTTCGTGCTTTTCGAGACGGGCGCCGGCAGCGGTGACCGCGTCGGCGATGTCCTTGGTGCCCACCGAGCCGTACAGGCGGCCTTCTTCGCCGGCCTTCTGGGCGATGGTGACGGTGAGTTGGGCAAAGGCTTCGGCCCGAGCCTGAGCGGCCGCCAGCTCCGCCGCCGCGCGCTTTTCCAGTTCGGCTCGGCGCTGCTCGAACTCGGCCAGCTTTTCGGCCGTGGCCGGCGCAGCCTTTCCTTTCGGGATCAGATAATTGCGGCCGTAGCCGGGACGCACGCTGACTTTGTCGCCCAGGTTGCCCAGGTTGGCGACCTTTTCCAGGAGAATGACATCCATCGAATCAATACCTCTGTGGTAAAACGTTGTTTGGTTTATGAAAAATACGTCACCGCGAGCGGTGCCGGCTGCGCCAGTCCAGCCACACGTCGCTGAAACCCAGCAGCCCCACCCAAATCGGCGCATGCGGAAACAGCAAAAACAGCGCCAGATACACGCCCGTCAGCATCAGACGCCGTGAACCGGAATTGGCCAGTATCCCGTGCAGAACCGCCAAGCCCCCGACGAGGAATAACAGGCTGAGCAGAATCACCAGGTTCCAGGCCACCTCGCTCACCCACCCCTGTTGCAGCCAGGCCAATCCGAGCAGGCCCAACCCCAGGTAAGCCAGCCACGTCGGCATCCGCAAGGCGATAAACTCGGCCCGGAATCCACCGGGATTGTAAAGCGCGGCCTGCCAGCAACGCGCCAGCAGCAAGACCATCACCCATCCGCCCACCACGACCCCAACCAGGGAACCGGTCACGAAATGGGAAAACACCGACCAATAGTCCTTGATATTCTCAGGGTCGTCCGGCAGGCGGTCTGCCGGCACGGTCGCCAGTCCCTGCTGCATGGATTCCATCAACCGCCCCGCCACGTCCCCCGCCACCGAATAGACGCCGATGACCGCCAAAAAGCCGAAGCCGAAGGCAGTCACCAGGCTCGACCGCAAACTGCCGGACTCCCGCAGCACCAGTGCCAGCAAAACCACCGGCAGCCACTGCAGAACCGCCAGCGGCAACGCCACGGCATCCCCCGGACCGGCCAGCATGCCGATCACGGCCATGACCGGAATCGCCCACCCCAGGACCCGCAATCCCTCCGCGGGTCCCTGGCGGAGGGTCACCAGGGCGGCGGCCGCCCCGCTGATCAGGTTGAGCGCCATTCCGGCCAGGCTGAAAAGAACCAGCGCGGGCGCGCTGCCGGCCAGTATGCCGAACAGCGGTACCTTGACGCTCAGGGCGGCGGCAATGGCTACGACCGCGACCGTGTGGCCCCTGCCTCGCATGATGTACCGGGCCAGCGCTTGCATCGGACTGCTACCGGCAGACCACCGCCACCGGATTACTGATGGTGGGAATCGCAGAACGGCAGCAGCGCCAGGAACCGCGCACGCTTGATGGCCGTAGCCAGCTGGCGCTGGTATTTGGCCTTGGTACCGGTGATCCGGCTGGGAACGATCTTGCCGGTTTCGGAAATGAATTCGCGCAAGGTGTCGAGATCCTTGTAATCGATCTCCTTGACGCCCTCGGCGCTGAAACGGCAGAACTTTCTACGCTTGAATTGACGAGCCATGATGTAAACCTCTGGAATTTCTTACTGGATTTGGGCGGTGCGGGATCACGCGACCGATTCGGCTTCGGCGGCGGTCTCCTGGTCGGAGTCGTCGTCGCTTTCGGCCTGCTCGGATTCGCCGTGAGCGGCCTTGACCAGGGGGGAGGCCTCGGTGATCGCTTCGTCGCGGCGGATGGTGAGGCTGCGCAGCACCGCGTCATTGAACCGGAATCCGCTCTCCAATTCGTCCAGGGTCGCCTGATCACACTCGATGTTCATCAGGACATAATGCGCCTTGTGCATCTTGTTGATGGGATAAGCCAACTGGCGCCGGCCCCAGTCTTCCAAACGATGGATGACGCCGGAAGCGGACTCGATGATGCCCTTGTAGCGCTCGACCATGGCCGGAACCTGAGCGCTCTGATCGGGGTGAACGAGGAATACGATTTCGTAGTGACGCATGATTTCTCCTTACGGATGAAAAGCCTGCCGCAAACAACGGTCAGGCAAGGAGTGATGGCCCCGCTCGTGAGCGAAAGCCACCGCCAAAAAAGACAGCGATTCTACTGGAGCTCGCCGCGGCGCACAACCGCGATGAACACCCCTACCAGACCCACGAGCCTGAAGGCTAGAATCCGAACGATCGCTCGTCGCCGCAGTCAATGGAGTGCGGTGACAACATTCCACCTAGCCCCTCCCGTTCGGGACCACCCATTCGGAGACGCACCATGCAGCAACCCTCGCCCCTTCGCCCCATCCGGCAAATTCTGTCCGATCAGTGGCAGCGGCTGACCGACGCATTGCGCGGCCTGACGGGGAACACCCGGCAGCCGGACGTCGAAATCAACCCGCCCCCCAACGGATACCGGCGCAACCTCCTGTTTTACCTGCTATTGGCCTTTGCGGTGCTGTTCCTGTGGAACAGCATCAGCGAAATCCGCCGGGAAGAAATCGGCTACAGCCAATTCCTGCAATACGTGAAGGACAAGAAAGTGGAGCAGGCGGTGGTCACCGAGCAGATGATCTCCGGCACCCTCAAGCCTGAGGGCGAAGGCAAGCCGGCGCAGGGCTTCGTCACAGTCCCCCTGTGGAACCAGGAACTGGCCAAGGTGCTCGAGGAAAACGGCATCAAGTATACCGTCCGCTATGGCAGCAACTGGCTCGGCAACTTCATCTTCAACTGGCTGCTGCCGCTCGCCGTGCTGATGATGCTGTGGGGCTGGATGGCGCGCCGCGTCACCGGTGGCGGCGGATTTCTGAGCCTCGGCAAGAACAAGGTCAGGATTCACGCCGACTCCCTGCCCAAAGTGACCTTCGACGATGTGGCCGGCGCCGACGACGCCAAGCAGGAACTGAAAGAAACCATCGAGTTCCTCAAGGACCCCAGCCGCATCCAGCGGCTGGGAGGCCGCATGCCCAAGGGCGTGCTGCTGATGGGCTATCCCGGCACCGGCAAGACCCTGTTGGCGCGAGCGGTCGCCGGCGAGGCGGGGGTGGCCTTCTTCAACCTGAGCGGCTCAGAATTCATCGAGATGTTCGTGGGCGTCGGCGCTGCCCGGGTGCGCGACCTGTTCGAGCAGGCCCGCAAGCAGGCTCCCTGCATCGTGTTCATCGACGAGTTGGACGCCATCGGCCGCTCCCGCGGCGGACCGGTGGTCATGGGAGGCCACGACGAGCGGGAACAGACCCTGAACCAGCTATTAACCGAAATGGACGGATTCGACCCCTCCGCCGGGGTGGTGGTGATGGCCGCCACCAACCGCCCGGAAATCCTCGACAAGGCGCTGCTGCGCTCGGGCCGCTTCGACCGCCAGATCGTGGTGGACAAGCCCGGCCTGGACGACCGCGTGGCCATCCTCAAGCTCCACACCAAGGCCATCGTGCTGGCCGACGACGTCGACCTGAAGGTGGTCGCGCAACGCACCCCCGGGTTCGTCGGCGCCGATCTGGCCAACGTCGCCAACGAAGCCGCCATCATCGCCGTGCGCGACGACCAGAGCGCGGTGGCGGCGCGCCATTTCGAGGCGGCGATCGACCGGGTGCTGACCGGCCCGGAAAAGAAGAGCCGGGTGCTCAACGAAGAGGAGAAGCGGCGGGTCGCCTACCACGAATCCGGCCACGCCCTGGTGGCGGTGGCCGTCCCCACCGGGGAACCGGTCCACAAGGTCTCCATCATCCCGCGCGGCGCGGCGGCTCTGGGCTATACCCTGCAACTGCCGGTCGAAGAGAAGTTTCTGTCCACCGAGGACGAACTCAGAGACCAACTCGCCATCCTGCTAGGGGGGCGCACCGCCGAGGAGTTGGTGTTCGGCAAGGTTTCCAGCGGCGCCCAGAACGACCTGGAGCGGGCTTCGGAAATCGCCCGCGCCATGGTGTGCCAATTGGGCATGAGCAAGACCTTGGGGCCGCAGGCCCTGGGAAAGCGTCAACAGCTGGCCTATCTGGGGGTGGAAGGCGCCGAGGAACGCAATTTCAGCGAGGAGACCGCCCGCCAGATCGACGCCGAGGTGAAAGGCCTCATCGACGAGGCTCAGCGGAGGGCGGAGGACATCCTCAGCAGCCGCCGGGCCACCCTCGACGCCCTGGCAGAATTGCTGCGCAGCCGCGAAGTGCTGAGCGGGCAGGAGATCAAGGAGCTGATCG
>VEPB01000267.1 GCA_012026715.1 Methylococcaceae bacterium
CAAGGCTTGGTTGTTCGCCGACACCCCCGCCGGTGCCCATGCCAGCGCCTTGGTCTATTCGCTGGTCGAAACCGCCAAAGCCAACGGGCTTGAACCGTCCCTGTGGCTGCGCCGCGTCTTGCGCCGTCTGCCTGCCGCCACCACCGTCGAGCACTTCGAGGCTCTCTTGCCCTGGAACTTTAACCTCGGCGATTTAGCCACAACCTGACCCCGCTGGAAAACCATGGGGTTGATGGAGCACTTACTTTCCGTTTGGCAGCGCGGTAAGGAAAAATCAGCGTAGGGCAGTTCTAACTCTCGAACGACCGGATCGATCAGCCATGGGCGGGGCAAACCCAGCAGCCGGGCCGACTCGATCGAGCGCGGCAGATCGCTGCAAACGTGGATCCGGCAGGCTTGCGCGACGCGGGCGGCGCATGAAGGCGGTGGCAAAGCCGGATCGATGCCGCTTCGATTATAAGCGGAGATCCATGGCCCCATTTCGCGCGGCGCTACCGGGGGCCATTCTGGCATGAGCGGGCGGCCGTGGCGGAGCAGGACGATGCTCACGACTGCCATTCCTCACGACGCAACCGATACCAGCAGTGCTCGCGCAATGGATGCCCGGCTGGAATTTCCGGATGCTGAAAAGTCTCGGGTTGGGGTCTCATGTTCAGTCGCCGCATCACGGCCTGGGAGCGCAGATTACCGAGGGCCGTGAAGGAAACGATTTCTGGAAGTTCCAAATGGGCAAAAGCGAAACGCAGCGCCTCCTGGGCCGCTTCGGTGGCGTAGCCCTGGCCCCAGGGAGGCAAAGCCAGCCGCCAGCCGATTTCCACGCAAGGTGAAAAGGGCAACTTGGCGGCAGGGATGTGCAGTCCGACGAAACCGATGAACGCCTGCGATTCTTCAAGTTCCACCGCCCAGAATCCAAATCCGCGCTCGGTGATGAGGGCCCGCATTCGGTCGGCCATGGCATCGCTCTCCGTCCGGCTCAGGAGGGCGGGGAAAAATTTCATGACCTGCGGGTCGGCGTTCATCCTTGCGAAAGGTTCCAGGTCGGAGGCCTGCCACTGGCGCAAGGTCAATCGTGCGGTTCCCAGCTCTCTGATGGGGGGCGGGGAGGATGCTTCGAGGCAATTCACGGGATTTTCTGCTGATTGAGGCCACAGGTCCGTCGCCGTCGTTCGGAGACCAGCCGGATGGCCAGCGCCAATCCCAGAACGAGATCGAACGACAGACAGAATCCCGGCCACCAGGCTGGGACCGTGGGGTTGTCGACCAGGTGATGGTGAAAGACATCGAACACGCCGTGCCCGGCCAGGGCGGCCGCCACCCACCCGAGGCCGGCCCTGAAACCGAGCACCGCCACCGCGGCAAAACCCAATGCGATGGCAGATTCCGCCCACAAGGCCGGGCCGGAACCTCCCATCGCCGCGAACAGCACGTAGTAGGTGGCGATGACGATCAGGATCGTCGGGAAGAAGGATCGGTCTCGGGCAAAGCCCAAGGAACCGGCGAACAGGGCGGTAGCAGCGGCCAGTAAACCGCCGATCAGGTATTCCAAGGGGCTTCCCGCGGGCTCAGGGCTGGGTTCGATGGGGAAACGAGACCTCCAGCACCACGCAGCCCACGTCCGTCCGAAACGGCCCGTGCAACTCGCCGGGCGGACGGCTGCGAATTCCGCTCCCATTCGGCCACTGATTCCATGAGTATTCGGCCACCCGTTCCACGGGCATCCGGCCACTGATTCCACGGCCATTCGGCCACCCC
>VEPB01000199.1 GCA_012026715.1 Methylococcaceae bacterium
CGGTCGGCCTACCTCTACAAGCAATTGCTCGACTATCGCAGCAAGCGTCTGACCGGAGGAACCGGGGAAGTCATGGCTGGAGTTTCAGCCAGTCTCTCGGAGCCGCAAGTGGCCGACCTGGCAACATGGCTCGCCTCGCTACCGCGTCCGGCGCCTTCTCCTCAGGCCGCTCCACTGCCGGCTATCGCCTCGGGCGATCCGGTTCGGCTGATCCCGCCTTGCGAAGGCTGCCATGGTGCCCACGGCGAGGGCTGGGATCTGCAACCGGCTATCCGCGGCCAGAACCGCGATTTCCTGGCCGATGCGCTGAACCGTTTCAAATCCGGCCAGCGGTCCAACGACATTCACGACGGCATGGGGCAGATTGCCCGCAATCTATCCGACGCCGAAATCCGCTTACTCGCCGATCACTATGGCCGTTGATTCGCTGCGCTCAAACTCGGTGTCAGCCCCTGCTCTACCGGTGACGAGCAATTCAGCACTGTCGACCTACCAGCAGGCGCGCGCGCAGCTCCTCGAACTGATGGCGGAAATGGCTGCCCTGCGCCGGCCTGGCCTGAGGCCCGAACCGGAACTGGCGGGGAAGCTGGCGGCAGAGCGCTTCGAACTGTTGGTCGTGGGGCATTACAAACGCGGCAAGACCTGTCTGATCAACGCGCTGATCCGAGACGACCTGCTGCCAACCTCCGTGATTCCGGCGACTTCGGTGCTGACCGTGCTGAGCTACGGTGCCGAAGTTTCCATCGAGGTGCTGTACAAGGACGGCAGCGTCGGCCAGATCGGACGAGAGCGCCTGGCGGAGTTCGTGACCGAGAGCGGCAACCCTGAGAACCACCGGGGCGTGCGGGAACTGTTGATCCGTCACCCGGCGCCTTTGCTGAAGGGCGGTGTCCGCATCATCGACACGCCGGGCATCGGCTCTCTGCACCGCCACAACACCGCCGCCGCATACGCCGCCTTGCCCCGCTGCGACGCCGCGCTGTTCCTGCTGGCAGCCGACCAACCCTTGGGACAGGCGGAGCTGGAGTTTCTCGACGACCTCAGGCCCCACGCCCGACGCCTGTTCTTCCTGCTCAACAAGATCGATCTGCTGAGCCCGGCCGAACTGGCCGAAGCCGAACAGTTCACCCGGCGCGAACTGGCTCGAGCGATTGATGGCGACGTCCAGCTGTTTCCCGTCTCCGCCCGCCACGCCCTCAGCGGTGGCCGCAGCTGGGTGGACGCGGGACTGGAACGGCAGAGCCGGATCGCGCAGTTCCGAGCCGAACTGGAAAGCTTCCTGTTGCACGAGAAGGGCCGGGTGCTGCTGGCATCCATCGCCGCTGCACTGGTTCAGACGCTACATCAGGGGAAGCTGGAACTTCGGCTGGAGCGGCAGGCCTTGCACACCCCCGCGGACCGGCTCAACCACGCCATCCAGCAATTTGAAAAGCGCCACCGCAATTTGCGAACCGAATGGCAGGAACTGGCCTATCACATCACCATGGCCAGCGAGCGCCTGGCCTCGCGATTGGGCGAACGGCTGCTAGAGATCGGCCTGCCGGATTTGAAGCGGCGTCTGTTGGCGGAATTCGACCGGCGCGCGCGCGAGCACCGCGATCTGAATCCGAAGCGGTTGGACGAAGATCTCAGCGGATTCATCGAACGGCGCGTCGGCCACTGTTATGCCGAGTGGGCGGAGCGGGAAAAGCAGCAGCTCGCTCAGGAACTGGGCGCCCTCGCCGCAGACGCCGTCCACGGAGCTGCCGGCCTGACCGCCGAATTGCAACACTACTCGGCCGAACTGCTGGCAGCGGATAGCGAGTTTCGGATCGACAGCCTCGCTGCGTCGCCGCTGCCGACGGGCGAGCGAGCGCCGCTCCTGGCCCCGGCGGGCTTCGATCTGCTGGCCGATGGGCTGTGGCTGGATCTGCCCCGCTGGATCGGTGGACGCTTTGCCCGCATCCGCTCGACCCTGGATCGTTGGGCCAGGCGGCGTGTCATTGAACGCCGCCGCAGCGAACTGGCCGAACTCAGCGACATGGCCGCCGGCCGCATCCGAGGCAGCCTGGTGGATCACATTCAGCGCGAGACCGGACGCAGCCTGGCGGCGTTGTCGGAACAGCTGGAGAAAACTGCCGCGGGGATAGAACGCGCCCTGGAACAAGGCCGGCGTCGGCGCAGCGAACAGGCCGAGAGCCTCGCCGAACACCTGGCGCAACTGACCGCCCTGCAAGATCAGGTCGATAGCTGCATCAGCCGGGTCGAACGGATCCTGAATGACGTGGAACGGATGTGACGGGAGACGGCGGATGCCGCTAGTAGAGAACTTTCCCAGACCGAGGATCGCCGCGATCTGGCCGCCGGGCGGCTGTAAAACAGAAAAAAAGCGGCCGGTATTGAGCCGGCCGCAACACGAGGATGTGCGAGTGGCTTAGGATCCCGCACATCTGAAGAGCCTATGCCCTGGGGTCTTCCCGGGTTGCCTCGGCCCAGCGGGCGATTTCCTTCGCGCTGGGCATCTGGCGGGTGACGGGGATGTCGCTGATCACCGCTTCGGTGGTGATCACACTGCCGACGATGCCGGCCGCATTCTGCAGGGCCAGTCGCAGCACCTTGACCGGATCGACGATGCCCATTTCCAGCATGTTGCCGAAGCGACCGCTGCGGGCGTCGTAACCCTGGTCCGCATCCTGCAGAGCCCCACCTGCTTCGGCATCGACGCCGCTGTTCCGGAGAATACAGCGGTACGGCTCGGCCAACGCACGACGCACCACGGCCACGCCAAACTGTCGATCCGGCTTGCCGGTCTGGATGCCGTCGAGTACTTTTTGAGCGGCCAGCAGTGCGACGCCGCCGCCGGCCAGGATGCCTTCGGCCAGCGCGGCCTTGATGGCATTGTAGGCATTCTGGACCCGTACCATCCGTTCCTTCATCTCCGGTTCGGTCACGCCGCCCACCCGGTAGGTGGCGGTCTTGGAACGCAGCCGCGAGATGCGTTCTTCCACCATTTCCAGGTCGTGCTGATTGCCGGTGGGTGAGCCCTGGCCGGGCTTACGCGAACGGAGTTCCTCCGCCTCCCACTCCAGCGCGGCGATGCGTTCGGCCACTGCGCCGGCCGCGCCGACGGCGCCCACGATGCTGGTATTTTCGCTGTCGATCAGCGCCCGCTTGGCCTGGCCCAAGTCCGCCAGGGTCAGGCGGTCCAGGCGGTCTCCCATGGCCTGCAGCAAGGCGCGACCCCCGGTCAGGATCGCGAGGTCTTCCAGATTATGTTGGCAGCGCTCGCCCATGCCCGGGGCCTTGACCGCGACCGCCCGGAACACCCCCCGGACGTGGTTGAGCAGCAACCCGGCGAGGGCGCGCTCCGACATGCCGTCACAGATGATCAGGAGCGACCGATGTTGCTCCTGAATCTCCTCAAGCAGCGGCACGAGGTCCATGAAATCGCCGATCTCCATGTCCGTCAGCAGAATGTAGGGATCGTCCAGTTCCGCTCGGCTCAATTCGCGTTGGGTGGCGAAGTAGGGCGACAGCCAGCCTTTTTCGAAGTGCGCGCCTTCGCTCACGGTGAGTTCGTCGCGGATTCCGTCGCCCAGTTCGATGGTCAACGCCGCGTCGGGGCCGAGTTGTTCGAACACCTCGGTCAACAGGTCCGCCATGCGGTCGCCGTCCTTTCCGGAGGTCAGGCAGATCTGGCGGATGACCGTCGCGTCGACACTGAGGCTGGCGGAACTGCGCAAATGCTCGCAGACCAGTTCGACGGCCAAGTCGATGCCCTTTTTGAGCTGCGTCGGCTCGACCCCGCTGGCCAGGGCCTTGGCACTCTCGATGCCGATACGCCGCGCCAGTACCACCGCCGTGGTGGTGCCATCTCCGGCCTGGCGCGAGACCGCGGACGCCACGTCCCGCAACATCCGCGCCCCCAAGTCCTCGATACGGTCCGACAGCACAATGGAGTTGGCGACCGTGACGCCGTCACGGGTGTAGACCGGCGTGATGCCGCGAGTGCGGTGCTGAACGATGACGCCGGGCCCGGCGGCGCCCAAGGTTACTTCGACCGCCTTGGCCAGCTTCTCCATGCCATGAAGCATTTTGTTGCGTGCCGTGCCGTTAAATACGATGTGTTTTGCCATAGTGCCTCAGGGAAGTTTTTCATTGGTAATCACGCCAAACCGCATCATGGCCTGGCCGGCGTTGGCCCGGGCGGATCGCGCCCGCGCCAGCCTCCGCCAAATCCAAAGCAGCTCGCGTTCGCGCCAGTCCAGCGAGCGGCGGCAACTGTGTTCATCTTCGGGGCTCATGATCTGGCCGTGGAACTCTTCCAGTTCCTCGATCCGATCGCCGTCCATGGCATCCCGAAGCTGCTTCTCGCGCTGCTGCAACTCCTGAATGCTGGTATCGAGCTGACGCACCATCTGCAGGAGAAACTCGCTGTCATCAGCGGTGTAGTCCACGGGGACCTCGCAAGCCGGACGGATGGCCATCAGTGATGGTGGTGTTCGCCGGCGTGGGCGTGTATCTGGGTCGGATCGCAGGCTTCCCCGCAGGGCCCGGATGGCAAGAACTTCTCGAGGTAGATCTGATCCTTGGGGATGCCGAACTGGTCGCAGACCTGATAAGCCGCATCGACCATGCCCGGCGGCCCGCACAAATAAATGTCCGGCTTGGCGGGCCTGCCCTCCAGGTCGGCCCTGAGAACCTCGATGGCATTGCCGCGGGCGCAGTAATCGGCGGTGGCGTCGTTGTGCTTCCACACGCAGATACGTACCGTGAGGTTCTTCATGGCCGACTCCAGTTCCAGCAGTTCGTCCACCATGAACAGCTCCTCGTTGCTGGTGACGCCGAAGTAGACCCGGGTTTCCTGCTGGGCGCCCCAATACTGCATGTGGCGGACCATGGACAGCACCGGCGCCAGGCCAGTGCCGCCGGCCACGAAGTAGCGCGGCCTCAGGCCGTTTTCCTTGATGCCGAAAATGCCCGATGGGCCTTTGACGTTGATTGGGGTGCCCGGCTTGACGCCGCTCCGCAGGTAATTGGACATGATACCGTCCGGCAACAACCGGATCAGGAACTCCAGATCGCCGTCGTCGTTGGCGATGTTGGCGGGCGAATAGGCGCGGGTCACGCCGGCGCCGGGAACCTCCAATTCCATGAACTGGCCGGCGGCGAACGCCACCCGCCGGCCGCCATTGACGCCCTGACGGCGCAGATGGAGACGGGCGGCGTTCACCGAAATCTGATTCAGCGCCACCACGTCGGCGGTGAACTGGTTGTCTTCCGGCTCGAACGAAATGCGCGAGTAGGTGTAGGGCACCTCCAGCGACAAGTCGGTATCGGGAAAACAGCGGCATAACAGGACA
>VEPB01000358.1 GCA_012026715.1 Methylococcaceae bacterium
GCTTGCATAACCATGAGTTTAGAAATTGCTGTTCGGTTGGCGCCAAGGAGCGGCGACGGGGCCGCCATTATCGCCAAAACCCGGTGCCGGTCGCCTCAAGTCGGGTTCCGACCGGCTTATCGGGTCATTTTACCAGCACGGTTCGGCCAGGGTCTTCGATTTCCCCGCCCGTTGGAGATTGCCTCTGATTTCGGGAGCTTTTCCGCCCGGCCCGCGGTCGAACGGGAGCTATCGAAGCACTGCCCCAATCGGCTAGAATGTTGCACAATACCCCACCATATCGGTCGCTAAATCTATGGCCATCCTGACGATTCTCGAATTTCCCGACGCCCGGCTGCGCAAGAAGGCGGCAGCGGTGGAAACCGTCGACGATGGCATCAAAAAACTGGTCGGCGACATGTTCGAGACCATGTACGCGGCACCGGGGGTCGGCTTGGCGGCGACCCAGGTCAACGTCCACAAACGGATCATCGTGATTGATGTCTCAGAGGAAAAAGACCAGCCACTGTGCTTCATCAATCCGCGACTGATCGCTAAGTCCGGCTCTGAAGAAATGGACGAAGGCTGTTTGTCGGTGCCGGGCATCTTCGAGAAGGTCAAGCGCGCCCAGCAGGTCACGGTGCAGGCGCTCGACAAGAACGGCGAGAGTTTCGAGCTGGAGGCCGACGGATTGTTGGCGGTTTGCGTCCAGCACGAGATGGACCATTTGGAGGGCAAGCTGTTCGTGGACTACCTGTCTCCCCTCAAGCGCCATCGGGCCAAGAAGAAGCTCGAAAAAGACCGCAAGGCCAAGGCCACCCCAGGCGAATCAAAGACGCCGTCGGTCGCGATCTGACCGAGTTCGGCGCCACTGCGCCAACCGCTACCTTGATCCAGCCATGAAGATCATCTTTGCCGGGACTCCGGAATTTGCCGTTCCCAGCCTCCAGGCGCTGCTGGATTCACCTTACCCGGTGGTAGCGGTCTACACGCAGCCGGACCGGCCCGCCGGCCGCGGGCGCAAGCTGCCGCCCAGTCCGGTCAAGCAACTGGCCCAGCGTCATGGCATTCCCATTTTGCAGCCGGAATCCCTCAAGCCCGAGGCCGAGCAGGAAGCGCTGCGCCTCTGGGACGCCGACCTGATGGTGGTGGCGGCCTATGGGCTGATCCTGCCCAAGACGGTGCTGGCCATTCCGCGGCTGGGTTGCATCAATGTCCATGCCTCGCTGCTGCCGCGCTGGCGCGGCGCCGCGCCGCTCCAGCGGGCAATCGCCGCTGGCGACGGGGAGACCGGGGTCACCATCATGGTGGTGGAGCCCAAGCTGGATTCGGGACCGATGTTGAGCAAGATCAGTCTGGCCATCCTGCCGGGCGAAACCGCGGGCGAACTGCACGACCGGCTGGCTCATGCCGGTGCCAAGGCACTGGCCGAAATCCTGCCAGCCGTCGCTGACCGCACCGCCCCGGCAGAACCCCAGGACGAGGCACTGGTGACCTATGCCGAGAAACTGGACAAGGCCGAGGCCGAACTGGACTGGGGCCAGCCGGCGGCGGTGCTGGAGCGGCGGGTGCGGGCCTACAACCCGTGGCCGGTGGCCCAGACTTCCTTGGACGGCGAAGCGATGCGCATCTGGCGGGCAGAGGTCGTGGCGGGTTCCGCCAGCCAGCCGCCGGGAGGAATCGAGCCGGGCAACGGCAAGACCCTGGATGTGGCCACTGGCGACGGGATGCTGCGTATCCTGGAACTGCAGATGCCTGGCGGCAAGCGCATCGCGGCCGCCGATTTTCTCAATTCCCGCAATCTCGGCGGTCGCCGCCTGGGTCGTCCTTGAGCAGCCGCGCGGCGGCCGCTGCCATCCTGGTGCGGGTGCTGGCCGACGGCCGATCGCTGACCGCGGCTCTCGAAGAGACCCTGCCCACCGTTCCCAAGGAAGCCGACCGGGCCTTCGTCCAGAATCTGGTCTTCGGCGTGCTGCGCTGGTATGGGCGGCTCGACGCCGTGCTTCGCGTCCTGGCCCCCAAGCCGATCCGCGATGAGCCGGTGCGAATGCTGGCGCTGCTGGGGTTGTACCAACTGGAATATACCCGGGTTAAGCCCCATGCGGCGGTGGCCGAAACCGTGGGTGCGGCCGGCCGCAAGGATTGGGCGCGAGGGTTGCTCAACGGCGTTCTGCGCAACTACCAGCGCCGCCGCGAGGAACTGCTGGCGACGGCCGATTCCGACGATGCGGCCCGCAACGCGCATCCAATGTGGTTGCTGAAGCGGTTGCGCGCCGACTGGCCGGAGGACTATCAGGCCTTGCTGGAGGAGGCAAATCGCCAGGCACCAATGACGCTGCGGGTGAACCGGCGCTGCTGTCGGCGCGACGATTACCTGGTCCGGCTGGCGCAGGCCGGGATCGAGTCCCGTGCGGCGGACGTCTCGCCCGATGGGGTGGTATTGACCCAGCCGCTGGCGGTCGAGCAGCTGCCCGGTTTCGGGGAAGGCTGGGTATCGGTGCAGGACGCAGCGGCCCAGTTGGCCGCGCCGCTGCTGGAGGTCGGCACCGGTCAGCGGGTGCTGGATTTGTGCGCTGCCCCCGGCGGCAAGACCGTGCATGTGCTGGAAATCGCCGAACCTACCGAATTGGTGGCGGTGGACATCGAACCGGCCCGGCTGGTTCGCGTCGAGGCCAATCTGGCGCGGGCCGGGATGCGCGCCACCGTGCAGGCCGGCGATGCGGCCCGGCCGGACTGGTGGGACGGACGCGGCTTCGACCGCATCCTGGTGGACGCGCCTTGTTCGGCCACGGGCGTGATCCGGCGCCATCCCGACATCAAATGGCTGCGCCAGCCCGGCGACGTCGCCCCGCTGGCGACGCAGCAGGCGGCGATTCTGGACGCCGCCTGGCCGCTGCTGAAGCGGGGCGGAAAGCTGCTGTATGCTACCTGCTCCGTTTTGCGGGAGGAGAACGATGCCCAGGTCGCCGCGTTCCTGCAGCGCCATGCCGACGCCGCCGAAGACCCCATCCAGGCCGAATGGGGCCGGACCATGTCCCACGGCCGCCAGATTCTGACCGGCACCGCCGGCATGGATGGCTTCTATTACGCCCGGCTGGTCAAGGGGCCGGGATGAACCCGGCTCGCGCCGGTTTCGGCGCCATGCTGCTGCTGGCTGGTGCCGCCTGCGCCGCAACCGATGCGCCCCGGATCGTCCGGGCGGAACTGGTGCGGGATGGCGACCGTCATCTACTCAGCGCCGAGGTCGAATACCGCTTTAGCGAAGCCGCCACCGAAGCCCTGCAGAATGGCGTGCCGCTGACGCTCCAGCTGAACCTGCAGATTAGCCGGGAGCGACGCTACTGGTGGGACGAGACCATGGTGGATACCCGCTGGTCATTCCGGCTGCGCTACCATTCCCTGGCCAAGCTGTACCAATGGGTGGAAGACGACGGCCGCGCGCCACGCGGGTTCGCCAGCCTGGCGGCGTTGCTGGAGGAAATGGGGGCGGTGCGGCGGCTGGAAGTCCCCACCGCCGCCGTGTTGATCCCTGGCCAGACCTATCAGGCCCGCCTGGCGGTCTCCCTCGACATCGAGTCCTTGCCGCTGCCGCTGCGGCCGGTGGCCTATCTGTCCCCCGCCTGGTATCTCGGCAGCCCCTGGTTCCAATGGTCCTTCGTCGATTGAAGCCCCCCGTCAGCCTCACCATTGCCGTGTTGTTCGCGGCGATCGTGGCGTCGCTACACCTGATGAGTTCGGCTACTCAGGACAGCTCCCGGCTGGGCCAGTTGTATTCCTCCCTGCTGCTGATCAATTCCCTCGGTTCCCTGCTGTTGCTGGGGCTGGTGGGCGCCAACATTTACTGGCTGCTCAAGCAGCTGAAGCGCAAGGTGGCGGGATCCCGCTGCACCGCCCGCATGGTGTTTCTGTTCATCCTGCTGTCGCTGGCGCCGGCCTCGATCGTGTTCTACTACTCGATGCAGTTCCTCCAGCAGAGCATCGACAGCTGGTTCGACGTGCGCATCGACCGCGCCATGGAGGACGCGCTGCAGCTGGGCCAGGCTGCCATGGACGAACAGATGCGCACCGTCCTGCGGCAGACCGAGCAGGCGGCCGAGCGGTTGGAGAACGTGCCGGACTCCATGTTGGGCATCACCCTCAGCGAGCTGTACGACACCCCTCAGGATGCCGATTTCACGGTGTTTTCCAAGCAGGGTCGCATCCTTGCCGCCAGCGGGGCCGATTCCATCGTTCCCGATCTGCCCAACGAGGGGATTCTGCTGCAGCTGCGCCACGGGCGCTCCCACGTCGGACTGGAGCCGGCGGCGGAAGCGGACCAGGGTTTGCGCATCCGCGCGGTGGCGGTGGTCAACGCCCGCGACGAGAGCTATTTCCTGCAGACGCTTTATCCCGTCCCGCGCCGGTTGGCGGAGCTGGCGGACACGGTGGAATCCGCCTTCGTTCATTACAAAGAGCTGAACTACCTCCGCAATTCCCTCAAAGCCAGTTTTTCGCTGACGCTCTCTCTGATACTGCTGTTGAGCCTGCTGGCCGCCATCTGGAGCGCCTTCGCCAGTATCCGCCGCATCGTCGCGCCGGTGCGCAGGCTGGTTCAGGGCACCCGGGCGGTGGCGGAGGGCGACTACGAAAAGCGGTTGCCGGTGAAGAGCAAGGACGAGCTGGGGTTCCTGGTGGAATCCTTCAACGCCATGACCGCCAAGCTGGCACGCGCTCGCGACGAGGCCCACAACTCGCGCCAGGAGGTGGAACGACAGCGGGCCTACCTGGAAACGCTGCTGGGCAATCTGTCGTCCGGCGTGCTCAGCTTCGACAGCCGGCTCAAGCTGCAAACGGCCAACCATGCCTCCGGCGTGATTCTGCACGCCGATCTTCCCAACCGCATCAACACACCGCTGGCCAAGCTGGCGGAACTCTACCCTCATCTGGCCGATGCACTGGCCCTGGTGGGCGAGCGCGGCATGCGTGACAAACCGTGGCAGGAGGAAATCACCCTGGACGGTCCGGAAGGCCGCCAGCACCTGCTGAGCCACGGTACGCCGCTGTTGAACGGCGACCGCGGGTGGCACGGGGCGGTGGTGGTGTTCGACGATGTCACCGAGCTGATCCGGGCCCAGCGCAGTGCCGCCTGGGGGGAAGTGGCGCAGCGTCTGGCCCACGAGATCAAGAACCCCCTGACCCCCATCCAACTTTCGGCCGAGCGGCTGCGGCACAAGCTGGCTGGAGCGCTGGGCGACCCGGAAGCCCAGGTGCTGGACCGCTCCACCCGCACCATCGTGCAGCAGGTGGAGGCCATGAAGACCATGGTCAATGCCTTCGCCGAATATGCCAAGCCGGCCCGCATGCAGCTGCAGCCGGTGCAGTTGAGCACCCTCATCGAGGAAGTGGTGACGCTGTATCCGCCCAAGTCCGGGGTGCGGTTCGAATTGCAGCTGAGCGACGGCCTGCCGGCGATTTCGGCCGATCCGGTCAAACTGCGGCAGGTGCTCCACAACCTCATCAAGAACGCCCAGGAGGCGACCGCGGAGGGGGAGGGCGTGATCCAATTGCTGACCCGGATGGTTCCCGACCGTTATCATTGCTGGATCGAACTGCTGGTGCGGGACAACGGACCGGGCGTGCCCCCGGAACAGGTGGAACGGGTGTTCGAGCCCTACGTCACGACCAAGACCAAGGGCACCGGGTTGGGACTGGCCATCGTCAAGAAAATCATCGAAGAACACGGCGGAACCATCCGCCACGATGCAGGCTACCGGGACGGCGCGGGTTTCATCATCCGCCTGCCGCTGCCCGATGCCGTCGCAACCTCGGAGACTGTGATCAATGGGTAAGGCATACGTATTGGTGGTGGATGACGAGCCGGACATCCGCCAGCTGCTGCAGGAAATCCTGTCGGACGAAGGCTACGAGGTGGCGGTGGCGGAAAACGGCGCGACGGCCCGGACGCTGCGGGAGCGGCGCCGGCCCGACCTGGTTCTGCTGGACATCTGGATGCCGGACGAGGACGGCATCAGCCTGCTGAAGGACTGGCTGGCGGACGGTCTGGATTGCCCGGTCATCATGATGTCGGGCCACGCCACGGTGGAAACGGCCGTCGAGGCAACCCGGCTGGGCGCCTACGACTTTTTGGAGAAGCCGCTGTCTTTGGCGAAGCTGCTGCTGACGGTGGAGCGGTCGCTGGAAAATGCCCGCCTCAAGCAGGAGAACCTGGGCCTCAAGCGCCGGGTCGAGGCGCCGCTGGAACCGGTGGGCCGCAGCGCCGCGATTGAGCGCCTGAAGGAACAGGTCAAGCGCTTGGCCCAGCACAGCGCCAGCCTGCTGCTGCTAGGCGAGCCCGGCTGCGGCAAGGAGACTTTGGCGCGCTACCTCCATGCCCACAGTAACCAGCGTTCCGGGCCGTTTGTCGACGTGGGCGTGGGCGGCATCGCGCCGGAGATGTCGGCGGTGGACTTCTTCGGCCGCGAAGAGGGTGGCAAGACGACCAGCGGCCTGCTGGAGCAGGCCCATGGCGGCACCCTGTTCCTCGACGAGGTGGCCGACATGCAGGAGGAGACCCAGGTGCGGCTGCTCAGCGCGCTGGACTCCGGCAGCTTCATGCGGGTGGGCGGCAGCACTCCGGTGCGGGTGGACGTGCGCTTCGTTGCGTCGACCCGCAAGGCGTTGGAAGACGAGGTCCGATCCGGCAGCTTCCGGCGCGAGTTGTACGATCAGCTGAGCGTGGTGAGCCTGCGGGTGCCTCCGCTGCGGGAGCACAACGAGGATGTGCCGGAACTGCTGCGGTTCTACGTGGACTGGTTCGTCACCCGGGAAAAGCTGCCGTTCCGCCGTTTCCCGGTGCCGGTACAGAACTTCCTGCGCCACTACCCGTGGTACGGCAATGTGCGCGAGCTGAAGAACCTGGTACAGCGACTGCTGATCCTGGGCAGCGGCGAGGAGGTCGGGCTGGACGAGGTCAAGGCCGCGCTGGGCGAACAGCCGGCGCGACGCGACGGTGGCGGCAGCCAGCAGGCGCCGGACTATTACGAACTTCCTTTGAAGGACGCCCGCGAGCGCTTCGAAAAGGACTACCTGGAATACCACCTGGACAAATACGGCGGCAGCGTGGCGCGCCTGTCCCAGGCCATCGGCCTGGAGCGAACCCACCTCTACCGCAAGCTCAATACCCTGGGGATCAAGTTCCGCGAGAAAAAGTGATCGCCCGGTTTACTTCGGTGCGCCGGACCAACCGGCGCCGTTGTTGCGGTCCGCGGCGGTTTTCATGAATTCTCGCAGGCGGTCGTAGGGGAGTGGCCGCGAATAGCGGTAACCCTGCACCAGATCGCAGCCGATCCGGCGCATCAGCGCTTCCTGCTCCGGCCGTTCCACCCCTTCTGCCACGGTTTTCAAGCCGAGGCTACGGGCCATGGCGGCGATGGCGCGAATGATGGTTTCGCTTTCGCCGGCTAAATCTGCGTCGGCGACGAAGGACTTGTCGATCTTCAGGAATTCCACGGGCAAACGGCGAAGAATATTCAGGGACGAATGGCCGGTGCCGAAGTCGTCGATCGCCGCGTCGATGCCGCAGTCACGCAGGTTCCTCAGCACCTGCACGGCATTGTCCAAGTTGCCCATCACCATGCTTTCGGTGATCTCCAGGATCAGTGCGTTGCCGGGCACGCCCTGTTCCTGCAGCCTAGCAAGGATCAACTCGCAAATGTTGGGGAGCGTCAGCTGGCGGCGCGACACGTTCACCGCAATTCGCAGGTCGGCCCAGCCCGCGGCGCGCAGGTCGCCGATGATGCGGATCGCCTCGCGCAAGACGAATTCGCCCAGCGCGATGATCAACCCCGATTCTTCGGCGATCGGGATGAAGTCGTCCGGGGCAACCAGCCCTTGATCCGGGTGCTGCCACCGAACCAGCGCTTCGAGGGAGACGATCTTGCCGGTCGCCAGTTCAATTTCCGGCTGCAGGTGCAGCAGGAATTCGCCCCGCTGCAGCGCCTGGGCGATCTGGGCCTTCAGACTGAGCTGGCGGGACATCTGTTCGCCGAGGGACCTCGAAAAGAAGCGGCTGGTGTTGCGGCCGGCGGACTTGGCGGCATACATGGCGGCATCGGCATGCTTGGTGAGGGTGTCTGCGTCTTCCCCGTCGAACGGATAGCGGGCGATGCCGATGCTCGCTCCGACATGGGCCGTCTCGTCGGCGATGCGGAATGGCGCATGGAAGGCCTGGATGATCTTCCCGCACACCTGCTCGATATCGATCTCCGTCGCGCAGCCCGACACGATGATGGTGAACTCGTCACCCCCCAGCCGGCAGATGGAATCGGTCTCGCGCACGCAGGATTCAATGCGCCGGGCCGCTTCGCATAGCAGGCGGTCGCCGGCCTCATGGCCGAGGCTGTCGTTGACAAACTTGAATTGGTCCAGGTCGACAAACAACAAGGTTAGCGGGTCGTCCTCCCGGCGCGCCTTGATGATGGCTTGCTGCAGTCGGTCCCTGAACAGCACCCGGTTCGGCAGATTGGTCAGGCTGTCGTAAAAGGCCAACCTTTGCCATTTCTCTTCGGCGCTCTTGAGTCGGCTGATGTCCGAGAAGGTGACCACATAATGGCTGCTGTTGCCGGCTTCGTCGGGAACCGCGCTGATGGAGAGCCACTTGGGGAACAATTCCCCGGTCTTGCGCCGGTAGGTGCACTCCCCCTGCCACATGCCCCGACTGGCAACCGATTGCCAGATTGCGTCGACAAACCCCGATTCGTGATGGCTCGGTTCGCACAACACCAGGTCCGCGCCGACCGACTCGACCTTGCTGAATCCGGTGATGGCGGTGTATGCCTGGTTGACGTCGATGACCCGGCGCTCCGGGTTGGCGATCACCACCGCTTCGCCGGAACACTGCAGCACCCGGTGCGCCAGGTACAGGTCCTTGCTGAGCACTGCGCTCATGCGCCGCAGTTCGGCGTTCTTGCGGGCCAGTTCGCGCTCCGCGTTCACCAGCCGGTTGTTCAGTTGCAGCATGTCCTTGAGCATCTCGCCGACGAACGGATCGGGCGGTTCCGCAGCCAACTGCTGCACCGGGCTAGGGCCAACGGCGGCGCGTTTGGAAAGGGTACGCAGGCTATTCACCTGCTCGTTGATGACGTGGGTCAGGCCGTCGTAAATCTGGTTGTTGGCTAGTTCGGCGGCGGACGCCATCAGCACGATCTGGCCATTAATCATCGCGGCGGTGAAACTGAACGGGCGCAGGCTGTCTTCATGCAGCAAGTTGATTTCCCAGCCAAACGCGACGCCGTGTTCCTTGACGAAGAGGAACAGCCCCAGCCCCTTTTGGACCGACGCCGGATCGAACAGGCATACGAAATGGGAAAGCCCGACCAGGTTGTCTCCAAGGCTGAAATCGTCCCACAGCACATGCGTGATGAGCCCATCGTAGTTGCAGATGAGCGCGAAACCGAGATGGCCGGGCTGTTGGTCCGGCATGGTCAGTTCCTCCAGCGTGCGGCCAGCGCCATTGCCGTCTGGGCTTCGGGCGCCCAGCCGTCGGCACCCAGGCGCTGCCATAGGTTGTCATCGACATTGAAGGCCGCGCCACCCACCAAAATGCGGATGCCGGCACAGTCCGGTGTGGTCCGGACCGCTTCGATCAGTTCAGACACGTAGCCCAGATTGCACGCGAGAGTTACCGAGATCGCCAGGACTTGCGCGTCGTGCTGAATCAGCGTGCTGATCACCGCGTCTTTGGGAACATCGGCGCCCAGAAACACCGTGTCCCAGCCGTTGAGTTCGAACAGGTCGGAGACCATGCGGGCGCCGATCTCGTGCAATTCGCCGGCGACGCAGGTCGAAACCAGGCGGCCAGCCTTGAGGTTACCTTCGAAAATCGACGGGAACAGCTGGGCCATGACCATTTGCGCAATGGCCGTGCAGTAATGCTCGTGGCCAACCGAGATGCGGTTTAGGTGCCAAAGCCGGCCGAGTTCGTAAAGAACCGGTGTGATGACCTCGAGATAAATTTCCGTTACCGAAACGCCGTTCCCTACAGCGTCGAGGATCAATGCGACGGCCTGATGACGTTTCAGCTCCAGGCATGCGTGCAGAAAGTGTTCGGCCAACCCCCTGTGGGGATTGACCTCGGTGAGGTGGGATTCGCTGGTTGAGACCACCCGGTCGAGCTGGCTCAAAGCCTCCGCCAGACAATCGGTCGCCTGCGCGGTCCAGGTTCCGCAACCGGATTCCCGGATTTGGGCGTCGATTGCCCGCAGGCACTCTCCGAACCGCTGCCGATCGCCGCCGCTCGAGATCAGCAGGTCTTGGGTCCAGACCGCGTACTCCATGAACAGCTTGGGGGTATTGCAACGGATGGCTTCGCCCAGAAAGGCCAGATGCATCTCCAGGTCGAACACCATTTCGAGGCGTTCGTTGCCTCCGAAGTCAAACCAGCCGGCATCCAGGCGCTCCCGGACCCGATCGGCGACCTGCCTTTTTTGAGCAATTAGCGCCGATTCGTTGCATATCACGCTCATGGTCCAGCCCCCGTACCATATGGCTGTCGATCGTGCTCATCTTGTTTTCGGGTCCGTGCGTCATTTCGGTGAGTAATTCAAAGCTTAGCCCAAAACGATCGCCAAGTTCCCGTCCCTGATTCTCAGGGACGCGGCAGTTGTCGTCCGAGTGAGGCTCGGTGCGGGGTCCGGGATTCGGCGCCTTTGGGGCGTATGCCGCAGCAGATTGGCGGGGCCGCCGCTTCGCCAAACCGCCCCCCGTTGGATCGACTGCTAAAGGAGCGGACTCGTGCTGGCTGGAGCCGGCCCGGTATAATGAAGCATCGTTTGACGTCGATAGTCCTCGGGAGACTCGGGAAACAACCATGCCCAAATACGATTATCTGTGCGAAGCCAGCGGCCGCGTGGTCGAGGTGAGCCATGCCATGAGCGAACGCCTCGCCACCTGGGGCGAGGTCTGCGAGCGCCTGGGGATTCCGCCCGACGGCGTCCCCGCCGACACCCCGGTGACGAAGCTCATCACCGGCGGCGGCGTGGTGCGTTCCGGAGTGCTGAAGAATCCGGAAGCGCCGCCCTGTCAGACCGGCGCGCCCTGCTGCGGGGCGGGCAACTGCGGGTTTGCCTGATTTGTCGACGGAGCCGCTTCATCCGGCCGTCGACTGCTGATAGCCTAGGGCCGTCGGCGCGGTAGGCTTACGCGGCGATCTGCTTCGAAACGCAAACAGCCGGGTTAAAACAACAAACTGGAGCACCCTCATGCTGAAAGATTTCAAAGAGTTCGCGATGCGCGGCAATGTCGTCGACATGGCCGTGGGCATCATCGTCGGCGCCTCCTTCGGCACCATCGTCAAGTCGTTGGTGGATGACGTGATCATGCCGCCGATCGGCATGCTGCTCGGCAACGTGGATTTTTCCAACCTGTACCTGGTGCTGAAGGACGGAACCGCGGCCGGACCCTACGCGGCGCTGGCGGAAGCCAAGAAGGCCGGGGCGGGCACCGTCAATTACGGGGTGTTCGCCAATTCAGTCATCAGCTTCATCATCGTCGCCTTCGCGGTTTTTCTGCTGGTACGCGCGCTCAACAAGCTGCAGAAGGAACCGCCGCCGGCCGATCCCACCACCAAGGATTGCCCCTACTGCCTGTCCTCCATCGCCATCAAGGCCACCCGCTGCCCACACTGCACCTCGGCGCTGGACGGCTGACCCCGACCCCGGACGTCAGCGCAGGGGCGAATTCCGCCGGCCGCCCCGCCGGCTGGAATTCGCCCCGTTCATTTCGCCTGTTCTGCCATGCCTCCGTACAACTACCGTTCCAGCCCTGATTCGGCCATCCGCGGTTGTTTCCCCGCAGGCCTCAGACTTCCGCGGACAGTGGCATGAGAAAGAGCTGTTCGAACTGTCGGACCGGGGTCGGTCGACCGAAATAGTAGCCCTGGAACAATCGGCAACCGTGCCCCGCCAGGAAGTCGGCCTGCTCGCGGGTTTCCACGCCCTCGGCGATCACTTCCAGCCCCAGTCCGGAAGCCATGGCGATGATGGCGCGGATGATCGCGGCATTGCTGGCGTCTTCGGTGCAGCCGCGGACGAAGGATTGGTCGATCTTGAGCACATCCAGGGGAAACTGGCGCAGATAGCTCAGACTGGAATAGCCGGTGCCGAAGTCGTCGATGGAAAAGCGCAGGCCTGCCTCGCGGAGGGTGCCGAAGTTGCGCAGGATGTCGGCGGAATGGTGCATCAGGCAGCTCTCCGTCAATTCCAGTTCCAGGCTGTCGGCGAGGTTGACCGAGGCCTGCTCGATGATCTTCAGGACTCGCTGGGCAAAGTCCTGGCTCCAGAACTGCTGGGGCGACACATTGACGGCGATGGAGCGGAACCCGTTGTTGCAAAGCCTCCGTGAGATCCAATCGGCCTTGATGGCGCAGGCCGTGGCCATTACCCACTCCCCCAGCGGCAGGATCAAGCCGGTTTCCTCGGCCAGCGGGATGAACTCGCCGGGCGAGATGGGATCGCCGGTTTCCGGTATCCAGCGCAGCAGGGCCTCGGCACCGACCACGCGGGCACTGTTCAGACAGAACTGGGGCTGCAGGTAGAGTTCGAACTCCTCCCGATCGATGGCCCGCCGCAAGGCGCTTTCCAATGTCAGTCGGCGCAGCCCGCCGTGGCTCATTTCGCGGCGGTAGTATTGGTAGGTGTTGCGGCCGTGGGCCTTGGCCTCGTACATCGCGGCATCGGCGTATTTGATCAGCTCCTCGGCATCGGTGGCGTCGCGCGGATAAAACGCGATGCCGATGCTGAAGGTGGCGGTGATCTCGTGGTTTTGCAGCTGAAACGGCGGAGTCAGGGCGGCGGCAATCTTTTCGGCGATTTTGCCCGCCAAGCCCGCGGCCTCGGATTTGGCCAGGCTGTTGAGCACCACCACGAATTCGTCGCCACCCATGCGGGCCACCGTGTCGCCGGCCCGCATGCACATCCGGAGGCGCTCGGCGACGTCTTTCAGGAGTTGGTCGCCGAGGCTGTGACCGAGCGAGTCGTTGACGTGCTTGAACCGATCCAGGTCCAGGAACAGCAGGGCGACCGCGGTGTCGTCGCGGCTGGCCTGACCCAGGGCCAGCTTGATGTGATCCTTGAGCAAGACCCGGTTGGCCAGGCCGGTAAGATCGTCCACATAAACCATGCGCTCCAGCAGTTGTTGGTAGCTTTCCACGTCGGAACGCACGATCCGCAGGCGTTCCGTCATGGTGTTGAAAGCCTCCGCCAGTTCGTGGATCTCGGCGCTGCCGGACTCGATGGCGACCGGCGCGAGGTAGCCGTCGGCCACCCCGTGGGCCGCGGCGGCCAGCCGGCGCAGCGGCGCGATGATCCGGCGTGTCATGAGCATCGCGATCAGGGTTGCCGCCAGCAGGATGGCCGAACTGACCAACAGTGCCAGCCGCATCGAGCCAACCACCTCGCGGCGGAACGAATCCAGCGCCAAGCCGATTCGAACCCGGCCCAGAACTTCGGTTTTTTCGCCCCCCAGATCCAGGAACACCGCGTTCTCCATCCCGCCCGGGGCGCTCATCACCGGGGTGCTGACTTCGATCGCCTCCGGAAGGTGGCGATCCAGCAGGGAATGCCAGAACGACTGCGGAGTCGCTGCTTCTTCCGGGGGCGGAACCCGCACGCCGTCGCGGTAAACCGTCGCGGCCAAGGGACGGGCGTCGCGGTCCATGTAGGCGGCGTACACCAAGTCCGGCTCACCCTTGAGGAAATGTAGCTGTTGCAGCAGCGCCTCGCCGCTGCGGGTGTAGACCGCGTATTCCCCGTTCTGGGCTGCCATCAGGGCCACGGTCTTGCCGTGCCGCAGCAGGCTGTCGTAGCGCTCCGACAGCTGCCACAGGGTGAGGAACAGAGACACGCTGAGCGCCGTCGCCAGCACCAGCGAGGCGATGAACAGGTTGAACTTGAGGGTGAGCCCGAACGGCTTGGGTGTCATCAGCGAAACACCTCGGCGGCGTTGCGGATCACTTCGTCCGGGAATTCGAGCTTCATGTGCTCGGCGGTCTTGAGGTTGAGCGAGTACAGCACCCGGCGCGGCGTTGCCGGCGGAATGCTGGAAGCGGGCTTGCCCTTGAGGATCTGATCGGCGAATTCGGCACACTGACGGCCCAGGTCGTCGTAGTCGCGATCCAGCGCATAAAGGGCGCCGGCCTTGACCCAACTGGACGACAGCCCCACCAGTGGAACGCGGTTGCGGAACGAGTAGAGCAGAATTTCGCGGGCGGTCTGGGGCGACAGCAGCCGCGATTCGCCCAGACCCCACAGCGCGCCGATGGTGGAGGGCAGCTGTTTGAGGGCATCCGGCAGCGCCTCGGGGACCGAGCCTCCGGCTGCTTCCAAAGCGACATTGTCGCGACCGGCCAGGCGTTTCAACTCTTCCACGTCATCCGTTCCCAAGGCGGGATCGTAGAGTACGCCGAATGCCCGGACGTTGCCCAGCAGACGCTTGAGCCACTGCCATTGGGTGGTGACCGGAAAATCCAGCCCGACTCCGGTGACGTTGGGCGCGGCGTGCTAATCGGCTGGGTTGAAGACGAGGGTGGCAACCACCGGGACTCGCAGATGGCGTGCCGTGATCGCCTGGGTCGCCATGGTTCCAAGACTCAGAATCAGGTTGGGCTGCTGCTGATCCAGCTGCGCCATGGCCGTCGCCAGTTCGGCCGGCTGTTCCACCACCCACTCGCGATAACTACCTTGCACGCCCAGCTGGCTGAGCTGCGCCTTGAAACCGTCCAGCGCACGCCGGTAAGGCGGCGCATCATGGCTCAGCAGTACGGCGACGGAAGCCGCCGCCCAACTGCTCGCCAGGGGCGAAGCCAGCAGTACGGCAAACAGCAGGCCATGCCAGGCCGTGCGGAGCGGGCCGGTCGTTCGGGTCACCGCCCGGCTCCCGCCGCCATCGCTGGCGGCCCTTTAGAATTCATAGTTGAGTTTGAGCCGCAGGCTGCGTCCGTCCTGCTGCACAGTGTCAGGCAGCAGGGGCGGGGCTGCGGGGTCGCGATATTTGGTGTCGAACAGGTTATAGATGTCGCCGGTGACTTCCAGGCCTTTGAACCAGCGGCCGGAAAACAGGGTCAGGTTGGTGACGATGAAGCCTCCGGTGAGCCTGTTTTGCACGGTCTGCCGTGAACTGGTGTACTGCACTTCCAGTCCGGCGAAAGTCTTGTCCCCCCAGATCGGCGCCGATAAATTGAATTTGACCATGTGGTTGGGCGAATTGGGCA
>VEPB01000117.1 GCA_012026715.1 Methylococcaceae bacterium
ATCAAGCCACCCAGCACCGACTGTTCGGCCTGAATGGAATAAGGCGGGACCTTCAGCTCCTCCAACTGGGGATCGGGATAACGGTCGTAATCGGACATGAGTGACTAGCGGTCGCCGCGGATGGAGGCGATGACTCCGGAGGTGGAATAGCCGTCGGTGAACGACAGCAGGCGGACTTCGCCGCCGGCCGCCAGCACGCAATCGTGGCCGGCGATCCGGGAGACATCGGTGTAATCGCCGCCTTTCACCAGGATGTCCGGGAGAATGCGGCAGATCAGCTCGCGCGGGGTATCCTCATGGAACGGCACCACCCAGTCGACACATTCCAGCGCCGCCAGCATCGCCATGCGGTCGTCCAGGCTGTTGACCGGCCGCTCCGGACCCTTGAGCCGGCGCACCGAATCGTCGCCGTTGACCAGCACGATCAGCCGATCGCCCAGCGCGCGGGCCTGCTGCAGATAATCCAGATGGCCGCGGTGCAGGATGTCGAAACAACCGTTGGTCGCCACGATCTTTTCGCCCCGCTCCCGCGAGGTCTGCAACGCCGCCAGCAAATCCTCGGGAGCGACCACCCCGCGGTGGTAAGCCCTGGGCACCCGCAACACGGCGGCGAGTTCGTCGGACGACACGGTGGCGGTGCCCAGCTTGCCCACCACCACGCCCGCCGCCAGATTCGCCAGAGCAACCGCGTCCTCCAGGGAAACCCCCGCCGCCATGGCGGTGGCCAGCGTGGAAATCACCGTGTCGCCGGCGCCGGTGACGTCGAAAACCTCCTTGGCCCGCGCCGGCAGGTGGAGGCTGCGGCCGTCGCGATAGAGCAGGGTCATGCCGTGCTCGCCGCGGGTCACCAGCAGCGCCCGCAAGTCGAGCCGCTCGATGAGCCTAGCGCCGGCCGCCTCGATTTCCGCCTCACCACGGCACGGCCCCACCACCGCCTCGAATTCGGCCAGATTGGGGGTGATCAGGTCGGCATAACGATAGCGATCGAAGTCGGTGCCCTTGGGATCCACCAGTATGGTCTTCCCGCGAAACTTGGCCCGGTCGATCAGGTCGCGCACCGAAGCCAGGGTACCCTTGCCGTAATCCGACAGCACCACCGCATCGGCCCACGACAGCCGGCGCTCGAACTCGTCGATCATCGGCTGCGAGGGAACGGTGCCCAAGGGTTCCTCGAAGTCCAGCCGGATCAGCTGCTGATGCTGGCTGACCACCCGCAGCTTGGTGATGGTGGGAACCCCTGGAAGCCGCTGGACCAGGCAGCGAATCTGAGCTTTGTCGAGCAATGCCAGTAGCCGGTCACCGGCCTCGTCGCAGCCGCAATAGCCCACCACCGCAGCATCGCCGCCCAAGGCTGCGATGTTGAGGGCGACGTTGCCGGCCCCGCCGAGACGCTCCTCGATCCCCTTCACACGCACCACGGGAACCGGCGCTTCGGGTGAGATGCGGGCCGCCGGACCGTGCCAGTAACGGTCCAGCATCAGGTCTCCCGCGACCAGGACGCGGGCGGTACGAAAATCCGGAAGTAGCATCGGCAAGTGGTCTGAAGAGGGCCCCATAGGATACCTTAACTGGGGACACTGTCGTGGGACTGACTTCCGATCGCCGGGACTCACGACGATCGGAGGGGAGCTGCCTGGACCGGAGCGGTGACGCCGTTCATTCCGCGGTGACACAGGCCCGGTGCATCGTGAGCCTTCGTCCAGCTTTTCAGGACCGAATCGGCCGGAAATGAGCGACGAGGCCTTGGGCGTTCCCGAGGCGGAATCAGCGCCAAGGTCCAGCCATTACCGATGCCCAGCGAAATCCCGTGCAATTCGTGCTGGCGGGTGGAGCAAACCAGAATATTGAGCAATTCGCCGCCGCGCTCATCTGGCGGCGGTCATACGCCAACAGAACCGGGCCAACCCAAACGGGCATTTTTGAAATTGGCGTGGTTTCAGCGATGAAAAAAGGCCGCTACCCTCGCGGGCGCGGCCTTCCGACTACCGGACTGAGTTCGCTCAGGCCGTCACAGCCAGTACACAAAGATGAACAGGCCCAGCCAGACCACGTCGACGAAGTGCCAGTACCAAGCGGCGGCTTCGAAGGCGAAGTGGTGCTCGGCGGAGAAATGGCCGCGGAGGCTGCGGAACAGCACGACCGTGAGGAAGATGGCGCCGATGGTCACGTGCAATCCGTGAAAGCCGGTGAGCATGAAGAAGGTGCTACCGTAAATTCCGGTGCCCAGCTGCAGGCCCATCTCGGTGTAGGCCTCATGATATTCGTAAGCTTGCAGCACGACGAACGAGAAGCCCAACACGACGGTGGCGATCAGGCCTTTGATCAACTGCCCGCGGTTGTTGGCCAACAGCCCCCAGTGGGCCCAGGTGACGGTACCGCCGGAGCTGAGCAGGATCATCGTATTGATGGCCGGCACCCCCCAGGCCGCCATGGGATGGAAGCTTCCATCCTCGAGCCCGCCGACTTTCGCCGGTCCGTTGGTGGGCCAGACATTGCTGAAAGCGTCCCAGAGATACTGATGGGTTTCGATGCCCAGGTTGGAACCTTCGCCACCGAGCCACGGCACCGACAACTGGCGGGCGTAGTACAGCGCGCCGAAAAAGGCGCCGAAAAACATCACTTCGGAGAAGATGAACCAGATCATGCCCATGCGGAACGACACATCCACCTGATGGTTATAGGTGCCGCTGACGCTCTCTGAAACCACCGTGCCGAACCAGCCGAAGAACATGGTCACCATGATGATGGCGCCAATCACCATGAAGGTGGCGCCGACACTGGATCCGTTGAGGAAGTTGGCAAACCCGGCCAGCAGCGTGGTCAGCCCGATGGAGCCGACGATGGGCCATCTCGCCTGGTCGGGAACGTAGTAGGAGTCTTTGGTGGTACTAGCCATGATGTTTCCCCTGCATTGACTTTATTGAATTTTCTTGGCGGTGATGTCGAAGAAGGTGTAGGACAGGGTCATGTCCTTCACATCCGCCGACACCTCCGGATCAACCACAAACCGAACCGGCATTTCCTTCTCGACCTTGGGTGCGAATTCCTGCTCCTTGAAGCAGAAACACTCCGTCTTCTTCAGATGGCCCGCCGCCCACACCGGTGCCACGCTCGGGATCGCCTGCCCGAACAACGTCTTGTCGGAGACGTTCTTGGCGTAAAACTTGACCGTGTAGTACTGCCCCGGGTGGATTTCCAGCTTCGGCACCTCGACCCGGAATTCCAGCGGCATGCTGCCGTTCACCGAGGTGATGAAGCCCAAGGCGATCTCGCGAGCCGGATCAACCCGATACTGGGTATCGGCCGTGGCTTCGGCCCGCACCTTGGGGGTGACGCCAAAGTACTCGCAAACCCGGTCGTAGAACGGCGCAACCGCGAACCCCAAGCCGAACATCAACAACGGGACCGCGACGATCCCCAAGGCGAGACGGACGTTGGAACTTCTGCGCTTGGACGGCTCTGTCATGTTCCCGCCTTGCCCGCCATCAGTTGCATCACGACCGTCCCCAGATACAGCAGCAAGGCCACGATGCCGATGGCGAGAGCGAGAACACGATTCTTGGTCTTCAATTCCATAGCGAAAACGTCCGCCATCGTTGCCGGCGGCTGGTCAGCGTCTCACTTGATGTCCGGAGCGGTGGTCCAGGTGTGGTAGGGCGGCGGCGAAGGCAGCTGCCACTCCAGGCCATGCTCCTTGGCGCCTTCCCAAACCTCGTCAGTGGCCTTGTCGCCGCCACGGATACTCTGGATCACCACATAGGCCAGGATCAGCTGGGCAAAACCGAACACAAAGGCACCGACGCTGGACATGGCGTTAAACTCGGCAAACTGCACCGCATAGTCGGGGATACGCCGGGGCATGCCCGCCAAGCCGGAGAAATGCTGGGGAAAGAAGCACACGTTGACGGAGATGGTGGTCAGCCAGAAGTGCAACTTGCCGAGCCGCTCGTCGTACATGTAGCCGGTCCACTTGGGCAGCCAGTAGTAAACCGCCGCCAGAATCGCGAACACCGCCCCCGTAACCAGGGTGTAGTGGAAGTGCGCCACGATGAAATAGGTATCGTGGTACTGCAGGTCGGCCGGGGAGATGGACATCATCAAGCCGGTGAAACCGCCCATGGTGAACAGCACCACGAAGGCGATGGCAAACAGCATGGGGGTCTCGAAGGTCATCGCCCCCTTCCACATGGTGGCCAGCCAGTTGAACACCTTCACACCGGTGGGAACGGCGATCAGCATGGTGGCGTAGGTGAAGTACAACTCGCCCTGGATGGGCATGCCCACGGTGTACTGATGGTGGGCCCAGACGATGAAGGACAACAGGCCGATGGACGCGGTGGCGTAAACCATGGAACTGTAGCCGAACAGCGGCTTGCGGGCGAAGGTGGGGATGATCTGGGAAACCACGCCGAATGACGGCAGGATCAGCACGTACACTTCCGGATGGCCGAAGAACCAGAACAGATGCTGGTACAACACCGGATCACCGCCACCGGCGGCGTTGAAGAAGCTGGTGCCGAAGAACTTGTCGGTGAGCAGCATGGTCACCGCACCGGCGAACACCGGCATGATGGCGATCAACAGGAAGGCGGTGATGACCCAGGTCCACACGAACATGGGCAGTTTCATCCAGGTCATGCCCGGTGCTCGCATGTTGAACACGGTCACGATGATGTTGATGGCCGCCATGATGGAGGAGATACCCAGCAGGTGGACCGAGAATACGGCGAACGGCAGGTTGTTGCCGCCCTGCAGCACCAGCGGAGGATAGAGGGTCCAACCAGCCGAAGGAGCGCCGCCTTCCATGAACAGGGTGCTGGCCAGCAGGCACACGGCGAACGGCAGGATCCAGAAGCTCCAGTTGTTCATGCGCGGCAGCGCCATGTCCGGCGCGCCGATCATCATGGGGATCATCCAGTTGGCCAGACCGGCGAAGGCCGGCATCACCGCACCGAACACCATGACCAGCGCATGCAGGGTGGTCATCTGGTTGAAAAACAGCGGATCGACATACTGCATGCCGGGCTCGAACAGTTCAGCGCGAATCACCAACGCCATGGCCCCCCCCACGAAGAACATGATCAAAGCCGTGATCATGTAGAGGGTGCCGATGTCCTTGTGATTGGTCGTGGTAATCCACCGCATGATCCCTTTGGCGGGGCCGTGATCGTGGTGATCGTCGTGCGTCGTTGCTGTCATAGCGATTTTCCTCGCGAAGGATCTGAAAAATTAGTTCTTCTTGACGTCGGCGGACTGAGCCGGATCGACGGCGGCATCGGCCAAGTTGCTTCCCTGGTCGATAGCCGCAGCCTCCTTCTTGGCAGTCTGCTGGGCGACCCACTGTTTGTACTGTTCCTCGGTCTTGGCCTCCACCACGATAGGCATGAAGCCGTGGTCGCGGCCGCACAGTTCAGTGCACTGACCCCGGTAGATGCCGGGCTTGTCGACTTTCACCCAACCATCGGTCACGAAGCCGGGAATCGCGTCCTTCTTCCAGCCGAACTCCGGCACCCACCAGGAGTGGATCACGTCGGCCGAGGTGATCAGGATACGGATCTTCTTGTTGACCGGAATCACCAGTGGATGGTCGACATTGAGGAGATAGTGGTCGACGCTGGCCGGGTCGATCTTCGCGCCCAACTGGCGCGCGCGGTTGCTGTTGGCGTCCAGGGCGCTGAAGAAATCGATGCCTTCCTCCAGATAGGTGTAACGCCACTTCCACTGGTAGCCGGTCACCTTGATGCTCATGTCCGCCTTGCTGGTGTCATAGGTCTTGATCATGACCTTGGTGGCGGGAATCGCCATGCTCAGCAGGATGAGGAACGGGATGATGGTCCAGACGATTTCCAGCTTGGTGTTTTCATGGAAGGTCGCCGGCGTCACGCCTTTGGACTTGCGGTGATGCATGATGGAATAAACCATCACGCCGTAGACCACGACGCCGATGCCGACGCAAATCCACAGGATCAGCATGTGAAGGTCGTGGATTTCCCGGCTGGTTTCGGTAACCCCCACGGGAAGGTTCAGCGCGTAGTTGGCCTGCGCGTTCGCGCCTAGCGCCAAACCGATGACCGCTAGTAACACTCTAATAATTTTCACGAAACCCTCTCCTCAGTCTGCAAATGCTAATTCGATGAACTCTAGCCGGTACCATGGGAAACGCTGACTCAATCCATCCCGGATTTTTCAGCACCCACTGCCTGAAAAAACGCGGATCCAGCCGCTCGCAAAGCCAGCGACGCGGGGCCGCCGATTTTGGCGGTGCCTCCCTGCACCGCGGGAAGCGCAGAATCAATCAGCGGTTCCCGAGAAGGTTGCGCAGTTCCCTCGCCAGTTCGGTCCGCTCCGACTCGATCAGGAAACCCCCGACTTCCACCTCCCTGCCGCGCAGCCAGAACGACAGCCTGCTGGGATGCCCGCGGTAGGGTGACCGGATCAACTTCAGCCTGACCCATGGCCTTTGAAATTCGTAGATGCTCTCGGGCCGTGCCCTGCCCACCTCCAGCCTGACCCTCGACCGGTCGATGGTAATGACTTCCTGGACCTGAGTTTTGCGCAAACTCAAGACAAAGCAGTATGCCAGCAACAGCCATTCGATTCCGGAAAACGGCAGGACCAACCAAAGACCCATCGCGGCAAAACTGACGCCGATGGTCCCCATAAGCAGCGCCATGGCAGCCAGAACCAGGCGCATCTGGGAGTCGTCGATCGAGCCGTTGGGCCGCAGCACGATCCGGTGTCCGCCGGATGCGCGATCCGCTTCCAACACGATCATGCCCGCCCCCACTCGTTAAGCGCCCGCCACAACGAAATACACGCACAGTCGCTAGGTGTATTTCCGCTTAGAAATCGGTTGGTTTATCCGCACATTCAAACGGCGGCAATGTAACTGATCGGCTTAGTCTTCGCAAGATTGGAAGCAGGATCGAGCCGTTGACTCCGGGGACCGGAAACCGACCGGAAGCGACGGTCATTGGCAAGTCCGCTTGAAACGGAAAATGTCCCAAACAGGGGCTGCCCAGCCGCCGCCGCAAGTCTGCCAGATTGGCGTCGGCCAGGGGAAATTCCGCCTGGACCTGGTTGCCGATCCAGCCCAGGCAGTTCAATCCCGACGATGTAATGGCCTGTTCCGACAGCAAGGCATGGTTGACGCAACCCAGCCTCAGCCCCACCACCAGCACCACCGGCAGTTCCAAAGCGCTGGCCAGTTCGGCCATGGTTTCCTGCTCCGTGAGCGGGCAAAACCACCCTCCAGCACCTTCCACGACCACCCAGTCGGCCCGCTCGGCCAGCTTGCGATAAGCATCGAGGATAAACTGTTTATTTACCGGCTGTCCGGCAATGACCGAAGCCAGGTAAGGGGAAATCGGCTCCTCGTAGCGATAAGGATTGATCTCCCGATAGCTCGGAACCGGGGAAGATGCTCGCTGCAATTCCAGGGCGTCGCCATTGCGCAACTCGCCGTCTTCGCGGAAACAGCCGGCGGCCACCGGCTTCATGCCGATCGCCGACCAGCCCTGAGCCCGCAAATACCGGAGCAGGGCCGCCGATATCACGGTCTTGCCCACCCCGGTATCGGTACCGGCAACAAAGATTCCCGCCATGTTTCAGGCTTGCGCGATGACCATGGCCACACGGAAGGTCGCGCGAACCTTTCCCTCCGCCATCGCTGTCTCGTAAGCCCGCACCATGGCCGCCAGCTTGGCTTTACCGGTCAGGTGCCGCGGCCGGTTGCGGGTGACATTCCCCGCTCCCCACCCTTTGAGTTCCCGCAGCAGTTGGTCGACCCCAGGGTAGCTCGGCACCTGGACGGACTCCGTCAACGTGTAGGATCCCCAGCCGCAGCCCGACAGCAGATCCGCCAATTGGTCGGCAGTCACGAAGCGATTGACGTGGCTATAGCGGTCCACCCTGGACCACGCCGCACGCAATTCGGACAAGGTATCGCCGGAAAACAGGCTGATGGCCGCCAATCCGCCGGGAGCAATCACCCGCCGCAGTTCCGCCAGGGCGGCAGCCAAGTCGACACACCACTGCAGCGCCAGGTTGGATACCAGCAAATCGGCGGAAGCAGAACGCAACGGCAACCGTTCGGCATCGCCGCACAGAAACCGGACACCTCGACGCAGCTCAGGCCGCTGCCGCGCCTGCCTCAACATGGCCGGCGCCAAATCAAGCACGGTCAGATCGGCAGCTGGATAACGGAGTCGCAGCCACCGGGCGCAGTAACCGGTGCCGGCTCCCACGTCGACGGCATGGCTCGGCACCTTCCCCATCCCGGCCAGTTGCACCAGCAGATCGTCGGCGACCCCCCGCTGCAGCGCCGCCAATCGGTCGTAGCGGCCGGCCGCGTTCCCGAATGAGCGCCCCACGCCAACCTTGTCCGGACTGTCTCCGGCAGCACTAACCTGATTCGGTTTACGACCGCCCACGCTTCAGCCCCAAAAGTCCGCCAGCAGCCGCAGACAGGCGTCGGCCTCGGTGATGAAGGGCAGATGCGCCGCACGCGGCAGTAGATGGACCGGAACCCGGGGACTATGGGACTGCACCGCCTCCGCCAGCTCAGCCGGCACCAGCCGGTCGCGTCCGCCCAACACCAGAGTGAGGGGATGCTTCAGCTCGTTCAGATGGGACCTCAGGTCGGCGTTCATCAGGATTTCCAGCCCCTTCCGCAAAGCTTCGGGGTGGGGTTGGGGACCGGCTTCCATGCGCTGCTTCAGGTCGTCCAGAACGCGGCGGCTGTCGTCCAGACCGAAGGTCTGCAGCCCCAGGAAACGCGACAAGGTCTGGCGATAGTTTCCCAGCATGTCGGTGGCGAAGGCTTCCAGTCGGCTGCGCTCGACCCCCGGCCAGTCGCTGTCGCCCCAGAACCGGGGGTTGCCGGCCATCAAGGCGAGACGCCGCACCCGCTCGGGCTGTCTTCCGGCCAAAGCCAAGACGATGCTGGCGCCCAGCGACCAACCCAGCCAGTGGGCGGGTCCGGAAACCACCTCCGCCAGCGCATCGACCAGAACTTCCAGGCGATAATCTTCGATCATGGCGCTGCGGCCATGGCCGGGCAGATCCACCAGCGTGACCCGATAACGCTCGGCCAGGCATTCGGCGAACTCACCCCAAATGCCCGAATGCATGGCCCAACCGTGGACCAGCACGACGTCAACCCCGCTGCCCAGGGTTTCCGTATGCAAGCCGGACCGGCTCATCGCTCGCGCCGCCCCAGGCTGGCCGCGAGCGCTTCGAGCAAGCGGGCGACCTGATCGTCGGTGTGGGACGCATTGAGCGTCACCCGCAGGCGCGCACCCCCGGCAGGAACCGTGGGGGGACGGATCGCGGTCACCAGGAATCCCTGCTCGAACAGGTTACGGCTGGCAGCCAGCGCCGCTTCGTTGCCGCCCACCACCACCGGCTGGATCGGAGTGCCGGATGTCATGAGCGGCAATTCGAGCGCTGCAGCGCCGTCGCGAAACCGTCGAACCAGCTCTGCCAGCCGTTCGCGCCGCCAGGCCTCTTCCCGCACCAGGGCAAGACTGGTCCGGGTAGCCTCAGCCACCGCCGGCGGCAGGGCCGTGGTATAGGCATAGGTGCGGGACTTCTGGATGAGGTAGTCAATCAGGTCGGCGCTGCCGGCCACGAAAGCGCCGAAGCTGCCGAAGGCCTTGCCCAAGGTGCCCACCAGGATGGGCACCTCGGATTGACCTAGTCCGGCCAGTTCCAAGGTGCCGCCGCCGCGCTTCCCCAACACGCCCAGCCCGTGGGCGTCATCGACCATCAGCCAGGCACCGGCTGCTCGGGCCACGTCGGCCAGCGCTGCCAGCGGTGCCACATCCCCATCCATGCTGAACACCCCGTCGGTCGCCGCCAGGGCGTCTTCAGTACCCGCCAGGCGGCTGGCCAGGCCGGCCACATCGCCATGGGGATAGCGCTTGAGCCGAGCGCCCGCCAGTCGCGCGCCATCCAGCAGGGATGCGTGATTGAGCCGGTCTTCCACCACCACCCCGTCGAGGGCCAGGGCGGCGATCACCCCCAGGTTGGCCATGTAACCGGTGGAAAACAGCAGGGCGCGCTCGCGTCCGACAAAGTCCGCCAACTCTTCTTCCAACGCGTGGTGGGCCGGACTGTGGCCACAGATCAGATGGGAGGCGCCGCTGCCGACGCCGTACTGTCCAGCCCCTCGCTGCAGCGCTGCGACTAGCCGGGGATCGCCGGCCAAATCGAGGTAATCGTTGCTGCAGAAATCCACCACCGCGCGGCCGTCGGCGACAAGCAAGCCGTCGGCGCGGCGTTCGGTTACGCGCCGCCGCCGATAGAGCCCGGCCTGGCCGATTTCGCGCAGGCTGCTGGCCAAACCGGACAGATTCATCCCGCCAGCAATTCCGCGGTGGCGCCAGCCATTCGCAGACCGAGCCGGCCGAACAAATTCCGATCTTGCCGTGCCTGAGGATTCTCGGTCGTGAGCAGCTTGTCGCCATAGAAGATGGAATTGGCGCCGGCCAGGAAACACAGGGCCTGCATCTCGTCCGACATCTCGGTGCGACCGGCGGACAACCGCACCCGCGACCGCGGCATGAGGATGCGAGCCACCGCGATGGTGCGGACGAACACCAAGGGATCGAGGGTTGCCGCATCCGCCAGAGGCGTGCCTTCCACCCGTACCAGCATGTTGATGGGCACGCTTTCCGGATGCTTGGGCAGATTGGCCAGTCCCATCAGCAAACCGGCGCGATCCTCGTCGCCCTCCCCCATCCCGACGATGCCGCCGCAACAGACATTGATGCCGGCCTGGCGCACCCGCTCCAGGGTATCGAGCCGGTCCTGGTAGGTCCGGGTGCTGATGATCTGGGAATAGAACTCCTCCGAGGTATCCAGGTTGTGGTTGTAATAGTCCAACCCGGCATGGTGCAGCCGCTCGGCCTGAGATTCGGTCAGCATCCCCAAGGTCATGCAGGTTTCCATGCCGAGGCCGCGCACTCCCTCGATCAATTCCACCACCCGATCAATGTCGCGGTCGCTGGGGCTGCGCCAGGCAGCGCCCATGCAAAAGCGCGACGCCCCCTGGGATTTGGCCGCAGCGGCAGCTTCCAGCACCTCCGCCACCGGCAACAGCCCTTCCCGTTGAACCCCGGTCTGGTGATGCGCACTCTGCGGACAATAGGCGCAGTCTTCCGAGCAGGAACCGGTCTTGATGCTCAACAGGCTGCTGACCTGCACCTCGTTAGGATCAAAATGCTCCCGGTGAACCTGCTGGGCCCGGAACAGCAAATCGCTGAACGGCAGGGCGAACAGCGCCATCACCTCGTCGCGCCGCCAGTCATGGCGAATCGCGGCTGCTGCGCTGACGCTCGCCGTGCCCTGTTGCTCCGACCTCTGTAACCTCATACTGTGTTCCGCCCGTTGCGATGGATGATTCGAATTGCCGACTCGCCGCGGCAGCTGTCAACCGCCAAAGGAGTTGGAAATGAACAAGTGGCTAGAAAGTATACAGGAATGGTTGTATCCCGGCAGCTGTCTGCTGTGCGGCGGACCGGGATCGGACCGCTTGGACCTGTGCTCCGCCTGCCGCGCCGACCTGCCCGTCATCCTCCACGCCTGCGCGCGTTGCGGCATTCCCCTCGAAGCGGAGTTTGGCGGGGCCGTTTGCGGCGCCTGTTTGAAGAAACCGCCCGCGATGGATTCCACCGTCGCCCTGTTTCGGTATGAGGAGCCGCTGCGGCTGCTGATCCATGAACTGAAATTCCGCCATCAACTCGCGGTGGCGCGACTGCTGGGGGAGCTGCTGGCTGCCTCGATGGCCCGGCGGGAAACGGCACCTCAGGTATTGATTCCGGTGCCGCTGCATCCACGGCGATTTCGGGAACGAGGCTTCAACCAATCCACCGAAATCGCCCGCATCGTCTCGCGTCGCCTGGGCATCCCACTGGATAGCCGCAGTTGCTGCCGCATCCGCCTCACCGCGCCGCAGACCACCCTGCCGGCGGAGCAGCGCCGCCGCAATATCCGCAACGCCTTCCGAATCGACGGCAGGCCCAACTTCGGCCATGCCGCCATCGTGGACGACATCGTAACCACCGGTGCGACGGTCAACGAACTGGCCCGCACCCTACGCCGCGCCGGCGCTCGACGGATCGAGGTATGGGCCATCGCCCGCGCCTGATTCAGCCGTATGATTTGCAAGGCCATAGCCGAGCCGTTACAGTGCACGCCGCGACCGCCGCAGGCCGGCCAACCCACCACGGTGCATGCATGAGTACAGAGTCGAAAATCGGAGAACGCCTGCAGTTCCTGCAGATGGATGAGGCCGTCGTAACGGCGCTGGAAGACGCACGGGAACTTATCGAACCCAAGCTGGAAGGCCTCATCGACGATTTCTACCGCCACGTCCTGGCGACCCCGGCAACCCACCAGTTTTTCCCCGACGACACCAGTGTCGATCGCGCCCGCAGGGCCCAGATCGAACATTGGCGCGATCTGCTATTCAGCGGCATTCCCGGCGAAAGCTACTACCGGCGGGCCCAGCGCATCGGGCTGGCCCACGAAGCCATCGGCCTCACCATGAGCCCCTATCTGGCCGGCTACTGCTTCGTGCTCAACCACTTCGCCCAAGACCTGGCAAACACTGCCGATCCCGCCACCGTGACCCGCACGCTGCAAGCCTTGCAGAAGGCAGCCTTCTTCGACATGGACTGCGTCATCGAAAGCTATCTGGAATCCAAGAACAACGCGCTGAGGCGGATCCTGCAGCACAGCGAGCAGTTCGCCAACAGCGTGGAGCCACTGGAAGAGGAAGCAGCCAGCCAATGCCATCACCTGGCCCAACATTGCGCCCGAATCGCGGAACAGTTCCGCGACCTGCAACACCGGATCGACGAGGCGGCACCGCTGCCCGATGCAGGCGGGAACGACCTGCGGGACTTCGCCCGTCACGGCCTGGAGCAAATCGAAACCTTGAGCCGGCGCGCCAACCAGTTGGCTGATCGCCTCGACCGCATCACCGAAACCGCACGGGCGCGGCGCGACGCCCATAAGCTGCACTACCTGGGCCAACAGAAGCAAGGGCCGCTCGCCGGCCTGATCGACCGGCTGCGGAACCTGTTCCGTTAATCGTCGGGGTTTATTTGTCCCCCAGCCCCAGCACCCTCATCAGCACGGCCCCGGCGGCCTCCAACTTGGCGACGATGGCGCCAGCGACCGGCCTGCCCCGAAGTCCGGTCCAAGCGGCCTGGCAAGGGTCGGACAGGTAGCGGTACCAGCCCCACCGGCTGCGCGGCATCCAGAGTTGGGTCAGACAAGTGAAAAGCATGACCGTGGACGCCAGGCTGTAACCGATGCCACCCAGCATGGTCAGCCAGGCGAAGATGGGGGTCAGCCTCGTCAGCCACCAGGACAGCACATCCACCAGTAGAAAGGTGAACGGCGTGGCGATCAAGATGAACTGCCAGCGCCGGTCGAACTCCGCCATGGCGAAAATCCAGCCGACGAACAGGAAGATAAAGGCGATGCCAAACAAATGGATGTGGGACACCCGCGTCAGAAAGGCGACGCTAGCGCCCTGATCAGTTTCCGCCGCCTGCCGCACGACTTCCGCCTTGCGGAAATCCGGCAACGAGGATTCGCCGTTGTGGCAGGACACGCAATGTTTTTGCACCAGCGGCTCAATCCGGCTGGCCCAGGCGTCGATGGGCGCACCGTCGCGCGCCCACTGGATCAGTTCGAACCGGGCGGTATCCGGCGCCATGGGTTTCATCGCCCCGTTCAGCATGGACTCCAACTTGGAACCGGAGCGGTTGCCATAGTAGCTGTAGACGATATCGTTGATGGAAAGGCCGGCTTTTCCGTCCGCCATGCCGTGGGTCAGCATGATCTGAACCCCGGCCATCAGCAGGCCGACACCGATCACCAACAGAAAACCGGTGAACAACACTTTGAACTTAACCGGAAGTCCGGCAAGAGTTTCATTGGCAGAAGTCATGATGGCTACCCGAAGTGGACACTGCCGCCAGTCTATTCGAAATGCCGGCAAAAACCGAAGGCGCCGCTGATGAATTCAGCGCTTCCCAACCTGCCGTCATGAATCGCGGGCAAACGAAAAACCCGCGGCTGCTCGCGCAACCGCGGGTTCCAAAATACCTCGGAAAACCTTTATTTGGACGAGCCGCCGTCCAGTTCCAGATCGAGCTCCTGCTCCATTTCTTCCGGTAGCGGCGGATTGCCGTCATACACCTGATAATTACGCTGCTGGAAATACGCGTTGCGGATGAATTCGTAGCGGTCGACCGAGGCTTCGTCGGCAATCTTGGTGGCGCTCAACAGATCGGCACGCATGTCGATGGTCTTGATAGCACCAGCCCCGTAAGGAATCGCTGCCGGGCTGATCCAGTTGATGGGATTGGCGGCGGTATCTCCGGCCGCGCCCAGCAACCCGCGCGGGGTGCTCGGGCCGATGAAGGGCACCACCACGTAGGGGCCGGAAGGAAGTCCCCAACTCCCCAAGGTCTGATCCATGTCCTCATTGTGCTTGGGAATATCCAGCATGCTGGCCACATCGACGAAACCGCCGATGCCCAGGGTGCTGTTCAGCAACAAACGGCCCGTGTCGGAACCGCTCTGGCCGAACTTGGCCTGCAATAGATCGTTGAGCACGACGTTGATGTCGTCGATATTGCTGAAGAAGTTGGTAACGCCGCGGTCGACGAAGGACGGGGTGATCCATTGATACCCCTTGGCCACCGGCTTCATGAAGTAATCATCCAGCTTGTCATTGAATCCTTGCACATTGCGGTTCCATCCTTCCCAAGGATCGCGGGGATCGGTTTTTTGAGTGCTCGCGCATCCGGTAAGCGCCAGCCCCAGCCCCAGCAGGATGGCGAGATGCACGTGGTGCGAGTTTTTGGCATTGTTCATTTTTCAATATCCCGCTTGATTTCCTCGAGAGGTCGGTCAGAATGGGGGAAAACCAGTCCTCAAGAACATAGCATAAAACCCCATAGGCTTCGACCCGAGCGCCCGCCGCCGCACCCGGATGGCGCGCAATTCTAATGGCCGTTGCCGATGGCGTCGAGCAAAACCGCTTTCCCCTCGAGATGACGCAATCCAAACCGCTTTTCGCCGGCCGTTTCCGCGGCTACCTGCCCGTGGTGGTCGACATCGAGACCGCCGGCTTCGATCCCCACAAGAATGCACTGCTGGAAATCGCCGCTGTCATCCCGGCCATGGACGAGACCGGCAAGATCAGCATTGAGGAATGCCATTCCAGCCACGTCATCCCCTTCCCGGGATCCAGGCTCGACGAATCCGCCCTGGCCTTCAACAAGATCGACCCTTACCACCCGTTCCGTTTTGCCGTTGATGAAAAGGAAGCCCTGGACAAGATCTTTACGCCGATCCGCTCGGCGATCAAACGCAATGGCTGCACCCGCGCCATTCTGGTCGGCCATAACCCGGCTTTCGACATCGGTTTTCTCAATGCCGCCGTCCACCGCACCGGGATCAAGAAAAATCCCTTTCATCCCTTCAGTACCTTCGATACCGCCACTCTCGCCGGGCTGGTCTATGGCCAAACGGTGCTCGCCAAGGCGGTACAGGCCGCCGGCCTGAGCTGGGATAACGGCGAGGCCCATTCCGCCAAGTACGACGCCGAACAGACCGCCAAGCTCTTCTGCACCATCGTCAACCGGTGGCGGGAACTGACGCAATCGGCTGCCGACGCCTTGGAAAATTAAGCCGTCGGGGCTGCGCTGGGGTTCGTCAGCAGTTCCTGGAGGGAACCGTTCTGCACCATTTCCATCATGATGTCGCAGCCGCCGACCAATTCACCATTGACGAACAACTGGGGATAGGTCGGCCAGTTGGAGTAGGTTTTCAGGGCCTCCCGAATTTCCGGGTCCTCGAAAATATTCACATAGGCGAACTCGGCGCCGCAGTGCTGCAGAACCTGCACCGCACGGGCTGAGAAGCCGCACTGCGGGAACTCGGGAGTTCCCTTCATGTAGAGCACTACCGGATTGCTGCCGATCTGCTGCTTAATCCGCTCGATCACGTCCATCGCATACCTCTGCTGGTTGGGGTTGATATTTCCCAGGAATTTTATCAGATTAGCGACGTGACAGCCCACCCGGACAGCGAACGTGGCGAGCCTGGCAGCCTCGCGTTGTCCACTTTGAATCGGGTATTCTTGCCACGGCTGAAATTCCAAGTTGGACCCGCTGACCAAACCGCTGATTCCCCGCGCTGATGAACCCATTGATCTATAAGTTGGCTTCACCGTTAGTGCTGGTTTTGACCCTAGGCAACCTGGCACAGGCGGCCGCCCCAAAAAAAGCCGTTCCGCCCCACAACGAGCCCACCAAATCCGTGGCTCCGGCAACCGAAAAGTTGACGATCGCGTACCTGGCCCAACAACGGGAAAATCTCCTGCCCCAGGCGTACTTCCTTCCCACCGCCGCTGACGCCGGCTTGCAGGGCGCACGCTTGGCCATCACCGACGACAACACCACCGGCGCATTCACCCGGCAGCAATTTGAGTTGAAAGAAGTCCTCCTCGGCGCCGACGGCGACCCCGGGGCCGCCTTCAAGCAACTGCGCGCAGACGGCTATCGGCACATTCTGGTCGATCTGCCGACCGATTCCGTAACCGCTCTGTCGGCCCTCCCGGAAGCGGCAGACGCCCTGCTCTACAACGTCTCCGACAGCGCCGACGACCTGCGCGGACCACGCTGTGCGGCAAATCTGTTGCACCTGATCCCCAGCCGGGCCATGCGTGCCGACGCCTTGGCCCAGTATTTCGCCAAGAAACGTTGGAAAATGTTGTTTCTGGCGATCGGAACCACATCGAAAGACACCCTTTACGCCGCCGCCATCAAACGCGCAGTCCCACGCTTTGGCCTGAAAATAACCGAAGAGAAGTCCTGGAACCATCGTTTCGATGAACGGCGCACACCGGAATCCGAGGTACCCGTGTTCTCCCAGGGCGAGGAGTACGACGTCATGGTCGTCGCCGACGAAGACGGCGCTTTCGGCGATCTGCTGTCCTACCGCACCTGGTCACCACGCCCGGTGGCTGGAACACAAGGGCTGGTCGCGACCGCTTGGCATCCGACCCTGGAACAATGGGGAGCGATCCAACTGCAAAACCGTTTCCGTGAACAGTCCAAGCGCTGGATGACCGAAATCGATTACGCCGCATGGCTGGCGATCCGTGCCATCGGCGAAGCCGCATCCCGCACCAAGTCTTTGGATTTCAGCAAAATAAAGGAATACCTGTTGAACGACGGTTTCGCGCTGGCGGGATTCAAGGGCGTGCCACTGTCGTTCCGACGCTGGGACGGTCAGTTACGGCAACCGATGCTGCTGGCGGGCGAACGGTCGCTGGTGGCGGTCGCGCCCATCGACGGATTTCTCCATCCCAAGAACGAATTGGACACCCTGGGTTACGACCAGCCCGAAACTCAATGCAAGACAACCCGCTGACGCCTTCCATGCCATGACCAGAGCTTATCCCCTGGCGTTCCTATCGCTGCTGACCTACGGTCTTTCCATTCCTGCAACCGCCGATACCGTGTATGTGACCCTGGAAAAAGACAACGCCCTGGCCGTCATGGATGGAACGTCCGGAAAGCTGGTCAAGACCATCAAGATTGGCAAGCGCCCCCGCGGCATTGCCCTTGGCAAGGACGCCAAACAACTCTATGTGGCTGCCAGCGACAGCAACACCATCCAGGTCATCGACACCGCCAGCCTCAAGATCGTCGGCAAACTACCCTCGGACGAAGATCCGGAAACCTTCGCCCTCAACCCGGCGGGGTCCACCATGTACGTCTCCAACGAGGATGACAATCGCGTCACGGTGATCGACATCGCCCAGCAAAAGGCGATCAAGCAGATCCCCGTGGGCGTGGAACCGGAGGGTATTGCCGTCAGCCTGGATGGGCGCTGGGTCGTCAGTACCAGCGAGACGACCAATATGGCCCACTGGATCGACAGTCGGAGCCTGGAGATCGTCGACAACACCCTGGTTGACCCGCGGCCACGTTACGCCACCTTCACCGCCGACAGCCAACAGTTGTGGGTTAGTTCCGAAATCGCCGGCAGCGTCACGGTGATCGATGCCAATACGCGTCAGACGGTGAAGAGCATTACCTTCAAGATTCCCGGAGTCACCCAGGAAAAAATCCAGCCGGTGGGCATCAAGATCGACCCCCAGCGCCACTATGCCTATGTTGCGTTGGGACCGGCCAACCGGGTCGCGGTGGTCGACGCCAAGTCCCTCGAAGTGGTCGACTACTGGCTGGTGGGACAACGGGTCTGGAACCTGGAATTTTCTCCTGACCTCAAGCGTCTCTATACCACCAACGGCATCAGCAACGACGTTTCCATCGTCGACCTGGAAAACCGCAAGGTTCTGAAATCGGTTGCAGTGGGCCAAAACCCATGGGGCGTCGCGGTCAAACCATGACACCGGCCGCCCCTGCCCTGATGGTGGGCAATCTCTCGTTTGCTTACGGCAAGCGGTTGGCGCTGGACGGCGTCAGCTTCACCGTCAGCCCCGGCCAATGCGCCATCTTGCTGGGGCCCAACGGCGCCGGAAAGACCACCTTGTTTTCCCTGATCACTCGACTTTACGACAGCCGCGACGGCCTCATCGAAATCTCCGGCTGGGATATCAAGGGCCACTCCACCCGGGCGCTGGCGCGGCTCGGCGTGGTGTTCCAGCAACCAACCCTCGATCTGGACCTCAGTGTCCAACAGAATCTGCGCTACCACGCCGCCCTGCACGGGATGCCGCGGCGCTTGGCGGAAGCCCGCATCGAGCAAGAGCTGCAGCGGCAGAACATGCATGACCGCCGCCACGAGACCGTGCGCAGCCTCAACGGTGGCCATCGACGCAGGGTCGAAATCGCCCGTGCCTTGCTGCACAAACCCGACGTGCTGCTGCTGGATGAGCCCACTGTCGGCCTCGACGTGCCCAGCCGCAAGGCCATCGTCGACTATGTGCATGCGCTAGCCGCCGACCAGCAGATCGCGGTGCTTTGGGCCAGTCATCTGATCGACGAAATCGCTCCGAACGACCGCCTGATGGTGCTGCATCGCGGAAAAATCCGCGCGCTCGGCAGTGTGGAGGAGATCCTGCGACAAACCGGCACCAGCGACATCGGCGCAGCGTTCGCCCAGCTCACCGGGACGCCGCCATGACGTTCCTTCACTATCTGCGAGCCCTCCTCGGAATCGTGAAGCGGGAGTTGTTCCGCTTCGTCCATCAGCGCGAACGCTTTGTCTCCGCCTTGGTGCGCCCCCTGCTGTGGCTGTTCATCTTCGCCGCCGGCTTCCGCTCCACCCTTGGCGTGGCCATCATTCCACCCTATGAAACCTACATCCTCTACGAGGTCTATATCACGCCCGGTCTGGTGGCGATGATCCAGCTGTTCAACGGCATGCAAAGTTCCCTGTCGATGGTTTACGACCGCGAGATGGGCAGCATGCGGATCCTGTTGGTGAGCCCCCTGCCCCGCTGGTTCCTCTTGATCTGCAAGCTACTGGCGGGAACGCTGGTGTCGGTGTTGCAGGCCTATGCGTTTTTGGCAGTCGCCTGGTTCTATGGAATCCAGGCTCCGCCGGAAGGCTACCTGGGCCTGATCCCGGCGCTCCTGCTCACCGGACTGATGCTGGGCTCGCTGGGACTGCTACTGTCCTCCTTCATCAAACAGCTGGAAAACTTCGCTGGCGTGATGAACTTCGTCATCTTCCCCATGTTCTTCCTGTCCACGGCGCTGTATCCAGCCTGGAAAATCCAGGAATCCAGCGAACTGCTGTATCGGCTGGCGCTGTACAATCCGTTTTCCCAAGCCGTCGAACTGATCCGTTTCGCGTTATACGGCAAGTTCGCGAGCGATCCGGCGATCTACGTGACGATCGCGCTTTTGATATTTTTGGCGGCCGCCATCGTCGGATACAATCCTTCCAAAGGCATGATGCAGCGCAAAGCCGGACCCTGAAAGAGCCCATGACAACAACAAGAACCTGGCTGGTGACCGGCGGTGCCGGATTCATCGGCGGCAACTTCGTGCTGCGCGCCTTGCGCCGCAGCGGCATTCATATCATCAACCTCGATGCCCTGACCTACGCCGGCAATCTCGACACGCTGGAAACCGTCAAAGACGATCCGCGCCACGACTTTGTACTGGGATCCATCGGCGATCGGGCCCTGGTCGATTACCTGCTATCGCGCTATCAACCGGAAGCGATCGTCAACTTCGCGGCGGAAAGCCATGTGGACCGCAGCATCGATTCGCCCGATGCCTTTATCCAGACCAATCTAGTCGGCACCGCCCAGTTACTGGAATCTGCGAGGCATTACTGGCGCGCGTTACCGCCCGAGCAAGCCAGCCGTTTTCGCTTCCTGCACGTGTCAACCGACGAGGTGTACGGAACCTTGGGGGCCACCGGCAAATTTACCGAAACCACGCCATACCAGCCCAACTCGCCCTACTCGGCGACCAAGGCCGGGTCGGACCATTTGGTGCGCGCCTATTTCCATACCTATGGGATGCCGGTGCTTACCACCAACTGCTCCAACAACTACGGGCCGTATCAATTCCCCGAAAAATTGATCCCGCTGATGATTCAGCATGCCCTGACCGGCAAGGCGCTACCGATCTACGGTCAGGGAACCAATATACGCGACTGGCTTTACGTGGAAGATCACTGCGCCGCCATCGAGACCGTGCTGGAACGAGGTCGCCCCGGCGAGACCTACAACGTCGGCGGCAACAGCGAACGGACTAACCTCCAAGTCGTCCATACCCTGTGCCGGATGCTCGACGAGCTTTGCCCTGACTCGCCCCATCGCCCTCACGACCAGTTGATCGCTTTCGTCGCAGACCGGCCCGGCCATGACCTGCGTTACGCCATCGATGCGACCAAGATCAAGACCGAACTGGGCTGGGAACCGACGGAGAGCTTCGACTCCGGTCTAAGAAAGACGGTGGAGTGGTATCTGAGCAATGCCGAATGGGTCGGCCGTGTGATGGACGGGAGCTACCGAGGCGAGCGGCTGGGCCTGAATTAATTGGCGCCGTCGTTTCGACCAAGGCGAGTACGCAGCTCCGGCACGATCGCCTTCCGGTCGAAAGGCGAATCCCCTGAAACGACCCAAACATCCTCGCTCTCGCCGGGTTCCAGCGGTTCCGCTCTGCACAGCTGTTGTTCCAAGACCTCGGCATTCGCCTCGGAAGGATCGATGCCAACACGACGACGTTCCTCAACCCGGAAGCGCATCGTTTCCATGGCGCATTGGATGTCGATGATGACAAAAGGTACGTCGATCGATAAAGCCAGGATCCTCATTTCATGGCGATAGGCCGACTCCAAAAAGGTGGCGTCGACCACCACCGAATATCCCGCCTCCGCGAGGATACCCGCCAGCCGCCTGAGGCGCTGATAAGTCCTCTTGTTTTGTTCCGCGCCGTAACGATGTCCAGGGCTATCGTCTTGCGGGCCAAGGCGTTTCCTTTCAACATCGGAACGCAGCCAAACAGCCGGCAGCCACTCGGCAATTAGTCCGGCCAGAACCGATTTTCCGCTGCCGGAATACCCATGCAGGATCATCAGCCCCGC
>VEPB01000156.1 GCA_012026715.1 Methylococcaceae bacterium
AGTTTCACGGCCCTTCGATCACGAATACGCCAGGCACTCCCGCACCGACAACCGCGCGGCTGTGAGCGCTGGACCGATGGAGGCGAGGACGGCGATGGCGAGCACGGCGCCCAGCCAGATCAGCGCCGCCATGCCGTTGAAGGCGTAGTCCAGGTCGATGTGGAGCATGGTCTGGCCCAGTTGGCGCGCCAGGGGCGGGGCCAGGCACCAGGCCAGCGGCAGGCTGACCAGCCAGGCCAGCAGAGCCTGCAACGCCGCTTCCAACAGGAACAGACCGAGCACGGTTTGCGTCCGGGCGCCGATCGACCGCAGCACGCCGATTTCCCGCCGCCGCTGCATGACGGCAATGCTGAGGGCGCCGGCCTGGCCGATGCCGCCGACCGCGGCCATCATCGCCGCCAGCCCCAGCAGCATGGACAGCACCGGGCGGAACTGGCTGCGGGCATAGCCGTTCTGCTCAAGGCGGGACTGGGTGAGATAAGTTTCCAGGGCGATGCCCGCGGACTCAAAGCGAGCCTTGATCCGATCGACCAACTCTCTTTCGTGTTCCAGCGATCGGGCGCCTGCGGCGATGAGGATCTGTGCGGCGGTCTCCGGCTGGCCGGCGTCAGCGCGTAACTCCGCCTGCGGCACGTAAACCGGTTCGACCGCGTAGTCCGAAGGGGTAATCCATCGGTACAAGCCAATGACCTGCCACGGCTCGGCCGGCCTGCCGGGCAAGCCGACGGAGACGGAGTCGCCCACGGACAATCCGCTCCGCCGGGCGGTTTCGGCATTCAGCACCAGCACCCGACGGGTTGCGTCGGCCCCATCGAGCCAGCGTCCTGCGACGATCAGCGGCTGGTAAAGACTGCTGTCCGCCGGCAGGCCAATCATCTGCGCGCCCAGAGTTCCTCCGTGCCGCAAGGGTTCATCGCGGAAGCGCAGTTCGACCGGCGAACGCGACCACAACTCGAAGCGAGTGATTTCAGGCATCTGCTCGGCCAGATCGCGGATGCTGGACGGCGGCTGCTCGGTGGCGAACCCGAGGCGCAGATCGTAACTGGTGCGCGCCAATTCGCGGTCCAGGGTCAGGTTGAGCGATGAAACCAGGCTCATAACCACCAGGAAGCTGACCCCGGCCACCACCAAGGCCAGTTCGGTGAGCAGCAGCCGACCCTTGCGACGAAACAGATTACCCAAGGCGGCCGCCTGCAGGGTGGGCAGCCAGCGACCGGCGCAGCGCTCGACCCAGCGGTCGAAACCGCCGCTGCCGAAATCGGCGCCGACCCCGTAGCTGGCGATGGCGGCGCGGATGCTCATGGCCGCGCCCCGATAGACCGGTCCCAGGGCTGCAACGAGGGGCGCCAGAAGTCCGCCCGCCAGGACGATGGCCGTAGCGCGGGGCGAATACGTGAAACGCTCGAGCTCGATATTGAACAAATCGAGAAACCAACGGCTGCCGGCCCAAGCAGCCACCAGACCGGCGGGCAGGCTGACGGCTATGGCGGCAAGCCCCAGGATCAGGGTTTCGGCGAGATAGACCCTTGCGATCGCTCCTCGCCTTCCGCCGAGGGCTTTCATGATGCCGATCTGATCGGCCTGCTGGAGGATGCGGGCGGCCGTGGCGGTGAGGATGAGTAGCGCGCCGAGCACTAGCGACGTCGCGGCCATGACTTTAAGCACGACATTGATGCCGGCGACGAAGGGCCGACCCCAATGGCGCTCGGGATCCTGCAGCAGTGCCGCGATCACCCCGACACCTTCGCGGCCGAGGCGGGTCCGGATCTCGCCGGCGATCCGCCGGGCACGGGCTTCCTCGTAGTCGCCATCGATGCGAACCAGCAGCTGCCGATAATGACCGATCGGAACCCCAACGGCTGCGAAGGTTTCCGCATCGGCAAAAAAATGCAGCTGGCCGCCAAAAGCAGGCGGCTTGACGAACGGATGCCGCAGGATGCCGCTGACCGGAAAGGCCTGAACTCCCTGCGGAGTTTGCAGTTCCACCGAACCGCCACTCGCCGCCAGTCCCGCCGCCTTGGCGGAAAGCCGCTCCACACCCAGCCGGCCGGCGCCGGGCCAATCTCCGACTACACGCTGAGTGCGGTCAAAGCGCTGATTGCCGTAGTCGGCCCGCATCACCAGGGTACCCAGCGACCAGGGCTGATCGGGGCCCAGGCGATAGCGGACGCTGACCTGGTTCACCGGTTCCACCGCCGCGACGCCGGGAAGGTCGGCGACACCTCGAATCAACTCGGAACTGACGGGCCGCTGCAGGATCAGGTTGATATGGGAAGGCATCGCGGCACGGTGCGCCCGATCCATGGCATCGAGCTGCAGATCGACCATGCCGAACAGCGCGCCCACGGCGAACAGCCCGGCGGCCAGGCTCAGCACGGCCAGCAGGGAGCGCGACTTGTGCTCGAACAGGTCGGCCGCGATCTTTTGCCAGAGGACGTTCAAGAGCCGCGATCGAGCTGAGAAACGGATTCCAAGCGGCTGTCGCTGTGAATCCGGCCACAGCGGATTTCCACCCGGCGCGACGCCGCGGCAGCCAGTTCCTCGTTGTGCGTCACCATCACCAGGGTCTTGCCCTGGTCGACCAGGTGGGCGAACAGGTCGAACACGTCCGCGGCGGTCTGGGTATCCAGGTTGCCCGTCGGCTCGTCCGCCAGGATCAGCGGTGGATCGTTGGCCAGCGCCCTGGCGATGGCCGCCCTTTGCTGCTCGCCGCCGGAAACCTGGCTGGGAAGTTGTTCGGCGCGGTCGGTCAGACCGACCCGGTCCAACAACTGCAAAGCCCGGCTGCGGCGCTGCCGGCGCGGCAGGCACCCGGCGAAGTCCATGGGCAACATGACGTTCTGCAACAGGTTGAGGGACGGCAGCAATTGGAAAAACTGGAACACGATCCCCAGATTGCAGCCGCGCCAAATCGCCAACTGTTCCTCCGACATCCGGTGAATCGCCCGGCCGTTGACGGTGACCGAGCCGCCGCAAGGCTTGTCGATGCCGGCACACAGATTCATCAGGGTCGACTTGCCGTTGCCCGAGGGGCCGACGATGGCCACGAACTCACCTGGATCGATGTGCAGGTTGATACCGTGCAACACCGTCTGCCGAGACTGGCCCACCGGGTAGCTGTGGTACAGGTCTATCAGTTGGACGATCGCGGACATGGGGTAAACCGGCTACGGGAGCGGGATCTTAGCACGGCCGGAAGATCGATCAGCGCCTGACGCCGAGGCTTTACAATGATGCCCATCGAACACTGACACGCGCCCAACATGACCCCGATCCGCCTGCTGTGGCTATGCCTCGGACTTTCCTGGCTCGGCGCCGAGCTTTTCGTCGCCCGGCGGCGCCCCAAGGAAGCACCCGCGATCAACCAGGAATGCCGTGACCAGGGTACGTTTCGACGGCTTTGGCTGGCGACTTTGATCGGGCTGGCCGCTGCCCTGGTGCTGAAAGAATCCCGGTGGTTGCCTCTTGGGTGGGATGGAGCCCTCCGGCATGCCGCAGCAGTAACCCTGTTCGGCATCGGCGGCGCACTGCGACTGTGGGCCATCGCCAGTCTCGGCGAACTGTTCGATACCCGAATCACCCTGCATCGACAGCATCGGCTGATCCGCACAGGCCCCTATCGGTGGGTGCGACACCCCTCCTACGGCGGCCTGCTGCTGGCGCTGATCGGCGCCGGAATCGCCATGGGAGACTGGCTGGCGCTGGCCGCCATGACCCTGCCCGTCGCCGCGGCTCTGGGGCTTCGCATCCGTTTGGAAGAACAGGCGCTGGCATCGCACTTTCCCTTCGAGTACGCGGACTACCGGCGGCGGACGTGGATGCTGGTTCCCTGGATCTACTAGAGGGTCAATCCATCCTGTATTTCTCAGCGCCCGTGACCGGAAAACGCGGTTCCCCGGCGACGCACCAAATCAGCGGGATCTTGAGACCCTGGCCGAAACCCCTCGGTCCGAACCAATCACCGGTTGAATTCCGGGTCCGGCCCCGGTATACCGTCAATCACATCCCGCCGCAGATTCTTCGGTCCCGCCCATGTGCAGCAACTACATCCCGGCACCCCACGCAGTGTTTACGGCTTGTCTGGACTGGCCGGAACCGACCTTCGACTATCCCCTGGACTGCTACGTCGGCCATCGAGCGCCCATTTTGCTCAAGGCACCGGACACTCAACAGCATGAGTTGAGGGAGGCCCAATTCGGACTGGTCCCGTTCTGGTCGAAGGACACGAAGATCTACCGTCACACTTACAACGCCCGCAGCGAGACGGTCTCGTCCAAGCCCAGCTTCCGCGATCCGTGGAAAAAGCGGCGCTTCGCACTGGTCCCCATGTTGGGCTTTTATGAGCCCGACTACGCGACGGGCAAGGCTGTTCGCTGGCGGATCGAGCGTCAGGACCGGCAGGCGTTCACCGTCGCCGCGATCTGGGATTGCTGGCGGAACCCCGAGGGAATGGCCCTTACCAGTTTTTCCCTGCTGACCCTCAATGCCGACGGGCATCCGGTCATGGGCCGCTTCCACGGGCCGGGCGACGAGAAACGCTCGCTGGTGATCGTGCCGCCCGAGCGGCGGGACGACTGGCTCGACGCCGAGCCACGGGAAGCTCCCCACTTCCTGCGGGAGATGCCCGCCGACCAGTTCACCGCCTGTCCCGATCCCCGCCCACCACGCAAGCGATCGTCCGCGTGACCCGAAGGACAGCCAGCGTCTTCAGCCGTCACAGCTGCTCCGCCTCCTTGACCCACACCTGCACCGGCTCCGCCCGGTGGGCCAGCATGGCGTCGAGCAAGTCATCCGGACCGTCGCGGGCAATGAGCAGCCGCCGGCTCGCCGGAGACAGGAATTCCTCCCGCAGCGCCTGGTCGCACAGGGCGAGCAAGGGATCATAGTATCCGCACACATTCACCAGCCCGACCGGCTTGGCGTGAAATCCCAGCTGTGCCCAGGTCAGAATCTCGAACAATTCCTCGTAGGTGCCGAAGCCACCGGGCAAGGCGATGAAGCCATCCGCCAGCTCAGCCATGCGTGCCTTGCGGGTGTGCATGGAATCGACCACCTCCAGCCGGCTCAGCCCGGCGTGCTCCACCGCCCGCCCGGCAACCTCGCGCCCCACCAAGGATTCGGGAATCACCCCGACCACCCGGCCGCCTCCAGCCAGACATGCGTCTGCCACCACCCCCATGAGGCCGACGTTGCCGCCGCCATAGACCAGTTGGATCCCGCGCGACGCCAACAGGTGCCCCACTCCCTCGGCCGCCCCCCGGTACTCGGGGCGCCTGCCGGCGCGGGAACCGCAAAATACGCATAGATTTCTCAAGGCGGTGCTCCGAATGTTCTGATGGCCCCCTTATACAAGACGAAAAAGACAGAAGCACCCTCTCGGAAAAACGCCAGATCGGCCGCCGGAGCAAATCCACGGGCTACAGAAACGGAAAAACCGGCTCGAAGCCGGTTCTTCCGCGATCAAAGGATAAAGCTGAGTCAGGCCTTGATCCCGTTTTCCCGCATGGCCCGCAGCACGGTTTCGCCGATCTGGGCGGGGTTGCGGGCAACGTAGAGGCCCAGTTCCTCCATGGCATCCATCTTGGCGGCCGCGGTATCGGCTTCGCTGGAGATGATGGCCCCCGCGTGGCCCATGCGGCGTCCGGCGGGGGCGGCCACACCGGCGACGAAACCCACCACCGGCTTGGTCAGATTGGCCTTGGCCCAACGCGCGGCAGCCACTTCCTGGGGTCCGCCGATCTCGCCGATCATCACGATGATCTCGGTCTCCGGATCCTCGCCGAAGGCCTTCAGCACCGCCAGGAAATCGGTGCCGTTGACCGGGTCGCCGCCGATGCCCACCGAGGTGGTCACGCCCAAGCCGAGGGCCGCCATCTGCTCGGTGGCCTCGTAGTTGAGGGTGCCGGAGCGCGAGACGATGCCCACGTTGCCCTTCTGATAGATCTGCGAGGGCATGATGCCGACCTTGCACTCGCCCGGCGTGATGATGCCCGGGGTGTTGGGACCGATGATGATGGCATCCTTGCCCACCCGGAACCGCTGCAAGCGGATCATGTCGTGGATGGGAATGCCATCGGCGATGGTCACCGCCACCTTGATGCCGGCGTCGATACATTCCATCAATGCGTCGGCGTTGAAAGGGGGCGGCACGAACACGCCGGACACGTCGGCGCCGGTGGCTGCGACTGCCTCGGCCACGGTGTCGAAGATGGGGAGATGGGCCAGGTCCGGGTCGGGATGGCGAGTGCCGCCCTTGCCCGGCGTCACGCCGCCCACCACGTTGGTGCCGATGCGGATGGCGTCCTTGGCGTGGAAGGTGGCGTGTTCGCCGGTGATGCCCTGGAAGATGACCTTGGAGTTCTTGTTGACGAAGACGCTCATGCTGCTTACCCGTTGACGGTGGCCACGGCCTTGGCGGCGGCGGCGTCGAGATTTTCGGCGGTGATGAAGGCAAGCCCCGATTCCGCCAGGATCTTGCGGCCCTCTTCCACATTGGTACCGGCCAGCCGGACCACCAGGGGCACTTTGATCTTGAGGGCGTCGCAAGCCTGGATCAGGCCCTTGGCGATCCAGTCGCAGCGGTTGATGCCGGCAAAGATGTTGACCAGGATGCAGGTGACGTTGGGGTCTTCCAGCACGATGCGGCAGGCATTGGTGACCTTCTCCGGCGAAGCGCCGCCACCCACGTCCAGGAAGTTGGCGGGCCTGCCGCCGTGCAGGGTGATGGCATCCAGGGTGGCCATGGCCAGGCCGGCACCGTTGACGATGCAGCCGATGTTGCCGTCCAGGGCGATGTAGTTGAGGCCGTGGCCGGAGGCCTCGACTTCCTTGTGGTCCTCTTCCGACAGATCGCGCATTTCCGTCACCGCCCGCTGCCGGTAAAGCGCGTTGTCGTCGAAATTGAACTTGGCGTCCAGCACCATGAGTTGGTCTTCCTCGCCGGCCACCACCGCCAGCGGGTTGATCTCCGCCTGCAGCGCGTCCTTGTCCCGCATGCAGCGGTAGATGGATTTCATCAGCTTGACCATCTGGGGCATCAGCTTGCCCTTGAGGCCGATGGCCGTCGCCACCTTGCGGCACTGGAAGTCGCGCAACCCGATGGCCGGATCGATGACTTCCTTGATGATCTTTTCCGGCGACGCGGCGGCAACATCTTCGATATCCACGCCCCCCTCGCTGGAGGCAATGACCGTGATGCGCTGACAGCCGCGGTCGATGACGAAGCCCAGGTAGAATTCCTGCTTGATCTGGCTGGCGTGCTCCACCCAAACCCGCTGCACAACCGAACCTTCCGGACCGGTCTGGTGGGTGACGAGCCGGGTGCCGATCATGGCGTCGGCCACCTTCTTCACTTCGTCGATGGAACTGACCAGCTTGACGCCGCCGGCCTTGCCCCGGCCGCCGGCGTGGATCTGAGCCTTGACCACCCAGCGCGAGCCGCCGACTTCCTCGGCGACCTGGGCGGCCTGGATGGGATTGAAAGCGACGCCACCAGCGGGGACCGGCACGCCATAGGATTTCAGCAATTCCTTCGCCTGGTACTCATGGATATTCACGGATGATTCTCCTCGTGCTTAAGCGGAAGCCTGCGCGGCGCCGCGGCTTTCGATCTGCTTGATTTGATTGACGACATTCTCGGCCATGCGAATCGACGCGGCATCGATCAAGCGACCGTCCAGGGACACCGCGCCCTTGCCTTCCTTGGCAGCCTGGCTCATGGCGTCCAGGATGCGGTAGGCGCGGGTGACTTCCTTCTCGGCAGGGGTAAACACCGAGTTGGCCAATTCGACTTGTGACGGATGGATCGCCCATTTGCCCTCGCAGCCCAAAGCGGCGGCGCGGCGGGCGGCCGCGCGGAAGCCGTCGGGATCGCCGAAGTCGCCGAAGGGTCCGTCGATAGGCCGCAGCCCGTAAGCGCGGCAGGCGGCGACCATGCGGGAGATGCCGAAATGCCACTGGTCGCCCCAGTGATAGGCGCGTCGACCGGCCTCGTCGGCATCGGTCAACATGCCGTAATCGGGATTGGCACCGCCGATATTGGTGGTGCGGGCCCTCACCGAAGCCGCATAGTCAGCAACGCCGAACACCATGGCCTCCATCCTTTCGGGGCAGGCGCGGGCGATCTCCTCCACATTAGCCATCCCTAAGGCCGTTTCGATCAGGACGTGGATATTGATGGGCTTGAACCCTTTATAAGCTTCGATCTGCGACAGCATGGTGGCGACGAAATAAACGTCGGCAGCACTGCCCACCTTGGGGATCAGGATGGTGTCCAGCTGGTCGCCGCAGGCTTCGACCACTTCCACCAGATCCCGATAGGCGTAGTGGGTATCCAGGCCATTCATGCGGATGGAAACCGCGCACGCAGACCAGTCGTAGGTCTTCAATGCCTCAATGATGTTGGCTCGGGCCGCCTCTTTATCGTCTGGCGCAACCGCATCCTCCAGGTCCAGGAACACCACGTCGGCGCCCGCCGACGGGGCTTTTTCCAACATGCGTTTGTTGCTGCCAGGCACCGCCAGTTCGCTGCGGTGCAGTCGGTTCTTTACAGCCATTTCGTGCCTCGGAATTTCGCCATTAAATAGTTTGCGGCCGGCCAATACCTCATTTGGAGAGGCATCCACCACCGGCTCGGACAGACAGTTCCGTCTGTGAAAGGTCGCGCCCCCCCAAGACCGACTCACAGGCCGATTCGGAACGGGGATCGGGAACAGCCGGCGCGACCCGCCCCTTGTCGCAAAGCAACAACAACGCTAGGGTTATGGGCCGGCACGGTAGCGGCCCATTGTTCACCATTGGCCGCACGGAACCGCCGATTATAAACCGGGACGAGGGCAATTTCCTGCGTTTCCGTCATGCCCCCAGAAGTGCCACATAAGGCTTTTGGGCAACAATGAAAAAGTTCCCTGGTTTTGCCCAAATGCGTTGTTAAAAAACAATTTGTTTGCTAGCATCTGTGTGTACTGCAACTTTTTGTTGCTTTGATACAACGGAGTCCAACTCCACAACCACGTAGTGAGGGAGGGTAATTCATGAAAAACTTCAATAAAACCAAGCTGGTAACCGCGATCGCCGCTGCGGCCGTCGTTGCCGTTCCCCAGATTGCGGCGGCTCACGGCTCCAAGTCGAAAGCCTCCCGCTCGGTTTCTGCTTCGAGCTCGACCCAGTCCAGCCTGGAAGCACGTCTGCAACAGATGGAAGCCGAACTGCAATCC
>VEPB01000135.1 GCA_012026715.1 Methylococcaceae bacterium
ACGGCCGAGGAACTTTCTTTTGCTCGGCCAAAAGAAAGTTCCCAAAGAAAAGGCCGCCCCCAGCCGCGAGAGCCCTTGCGCTCCTCGCTTTCAGCAGGGCTTGGCAGAAGGGCGATCCATCGCCCTCTGCCAACGCGCGGCATCCATGCCGCGCCCCTTCGGGCTCATCCTGCTGAAAGCTGCGGTGCTCAGCGCGACTGCAGGGGATTCAAGATAAAGAGCAACAGCGTTGCTCCGGCAGGGTTCTAGCCTCTCGTTCTTCGCTCTTGATCTTTCAAATCCCGTTCAGTCGCGCCGAGCACCGGAGCTTTTGGCGGGAATAGCCCGAAGGGGAGCCGCAGGGATGCGGCTCGTTGCCTGAGGGGCAGGAGCCCCTTCAGGCAACCCCTGCCAAAAGCGAGGAGCGCAAGGGCTTTCGCGACTGCCGGGTGCCTTTTCTTTTGGATACTTTTCTTTGGGCAAGCAAAGATAAAGTATCGCGGCCGTGGGTCCGCGAACCCACACCGAAATCAGCTGTCGCGCAGCGACTCCGTCTTGACCAAACGCAACATCCCGAACCACCGCTGGATGTTGGGTTACGGTGCGCCCAAAGTCCATTCGAACCGGAAGACTTCGCCGACGCGCACCTAACCCAACCTACAGCAATTCCCGAATCTCCGGATGCTCCTCCACCAGATGCTGGCGGAACGCCTCGATCTCGGCTTCGCCGCGGTGGTCGCGGGGAATGGCGACGGCCACTTCGTGCAGCACGGCGGCGGGGGAAGGCTTGAGGAACACCAGCCGGTCGGCCAGCGCAATGGCTTCGCGCAGATCATGGGTCACGTAGATGACCGTATGGGGCCGCTCCAGCCACACCCGCACCAGCAATTCGCGGATCTTGCGGGCCGTCGGCGCGTCCAGCGACACCAGCGGCTCGTCCATCAACAGCAGGTCCGGCTCCAGGGCAAAGGCGCGCACCAGGGCGGCGCGGCGGCTCATGCCCAGCGACAGCCGGCGCGGGTATTGATGGGAGGCGTCCTGCAGCCCCATGGTCTTCAGCAGCGAGTCGATCAGCGATCCTCGCCCGCAGTCGCCATCCGGCAGAGCCAGCTCGATGTTCTGCCGCACCGTGCGCCAGGGGAGCAGCCTGGGTTCCTGGAATACGTAGCCAATCCGGGGATTTCCGGCGGTACTGGTGTCGATGCGGCCGTCATAGTCGGTATCGAGTCCGGCGATGAGGTGCAGCAAGGTGGTCTTGCCGCAGCCGGAAGGCCCCACCAGGCAGAGGAACTCGCCGTTGGCGGCGGCGATCGACAGGTTTTCGATGGCGACTCGGCCCGGACTGCCGCCCCGCGCCGGATAGCTCTTACGGCGGATATCGATCGATAGGGCCGTCATCGTTGCCAGCGTCCGGCGTGGGTTTCCAGGGGTTTCAGCACGGTCCACTCCAGCACCTGGATGACGGCGACGAAGGCCACCGTGTAGGCCAGGATGCCCGCCACGTCGAACAGCTGAAAGAACAGGTGGAGCTGGTAACCCATGCCGTTGCCCCGCCCCAGCAGTTCCACCACCAGGATGATCTTCCAGATCAGCGCCAGGCCGTTGCGGGCCGCCACCATCAGATAGGGGAACAACTGCGGCCAGATCACGTGGCGCAGGGTCTTCCAGCGACCGAACCGGTAGGTCTGGGCCATCTCCAGCAGATCGCGGTCGAGGGCGCGGGTGCCTTCGCGCAGGGTCACCGCCACATTGGGCAGCTTGTTGATCACCACCGCCGCGATCGCCGCGGCTTCGCCCAGCCCCAGCCAGACGTAGCACAGGATGATGCTGACCAGGGCCGGCACGTTGAGAAAGATCACCAGCCACGGATCGAACATCCGGTCCAGGGTGGGGTGCCGGCCCAGTACGATGCCCAATCCGGCTCCCAAGGACATCGCCAGCAGAAAACTCGCGGCAAGCCGCGCCAAGGTGATCCCCAATTGGGCCGGCAACCGACCGGAGGCGGCTTCGCTGGCGAAGGCATGGGCGACTTCCCCTGGTCCGGGCAAGGCCGGTGTGGCCGCCCACAGCGCGAGGCCGTGCCAAAGGGCGATCAATCCCAGCACGGACGCGAGGGGAAGCGCGAAGGATCGGGGAGTCATCGGG
>VEPB01000237.1 GCA_012026715.1 Methylococcaceae bacterium
AAGCCGTCGTTGACCGCCAGGCACCAGATCTCGTCCACGCCCTTGGCCTTGACCTGATCGTATTTGTCGACGAATCCCGGCAAATGCTTCATGGAACAGGTGGGGGTAAACGCCCCCGGCACGGCGAACAGCACGATCTTCTTGCCTTTCACCGCCTCGCCGACATTGACGGGTTGCGGATTCATGGGACAGCCGGTTCCGGCGTCGAACTCGGTGCACTCGGTCAACGTGCCGTCGGGCAACGTGTCACCAACTTGTATGGCCATGGGATACCTCCTGCTGTGCTGCTGGAATCGGGATGCCGAGCATCGCGTAAGCCGGGCGGGATGTCAAAAAGGGAGGGCAATTCCCCACGAAGGCCAAGGCCGAAGCAAGCAAGGATACAAGCGGAGTACCGCAGTTCAGGGATGCGTTGCTTCCACCGGTTCCTCGGCTGCCTTCTTCAGGAATTTGGCACGGTCGGTCCTGGCTTGTTCGACGAAGGGAACCAAGTCGGCATCGAGGACGAAAGTCGGGGATAACAGCTCGTAAACGGAGTGACTGGGATGCCGCTGGGAAAACAGGGTCTTATACCCGGCTCGGCCATCCCGGTCTTCATCCAAAAACGCCAGTCGATCGATAAGTTCCATCCAAGACTGAGGATCGGGCCGGTTATTTACCCATTCATCCATAAAGCCTTTTGCCTTGAAAACAACGTTACGCTGTGTGCTCCCTGGCAGTCTGGAGAAGAACGCGCGAATGCTCCGATCTTCTTCCGGGGTAGAGAAAAAATAAAAGGCTGACGCTGCGCCCCTACACGCCTCCCAGGTTTCTTGAGGCGGAGTACCTTTCGGAATTGGAGGGCGATTGCAGAAATCAGCCAGGCCGGATAACACTCTGCTTAGTGCGGTGTTCGCTCCCTGGTCGAATAGGGTGTCGACCGCTTCCTTCATATCAACATAAGTGCCGACGCAGGATTTGTCGTGCTCCTGGAAGCATTTCCTTAATTCATCGACCGTCGGCGGCGCATCGAGATATACAAAGCCAAGAGTCGAGAAAGCATGAAATAGTCTACTCTGATCATCACCAAGTGGTTCAGCACATGCAGCTGAGCAACCCACAAAAGTGAGCACGGAGAATAGACCACAGACTGCCTGACTAACCACGTCGACACTCCATTCACACCTATTTATTTAGGAACCCGGAGCGGAAGGTTGAGGGGAAGGAGTCGTTAGCGGATGGGCACCGGCACCCGCAGGACCTGGAGCGACAGGGGAGCAGCTATTAGTCGCCCAACCCGACTGCGATGATAATTCGAGGCGCTTCATCACATTCCGTTCTGAGGAAGCCTGGTCGATAACACCAAAATCAATCTTGCTAAGGGCTCCTTCCGTGCAGACGGCGAATATATCATTCCATTGTTTGGCGAATTCCGCTGAATTACAGCCATAGAACTTCGATGACTTGTTGGGATCGATGCCGAGTTTCTTGCCGATTGTCGCGCGCTTCGACTCCAAAACACTCTTATAGATTATGTCTTGCGCATCAGCTCGTGCCGTACATTGAGGGGCAGGGCTATGAGTCAGCTTTAGCATCAATCCACTTTGGTAGGCATGGCCTATGTACCAAACACGGCTGACGGAGCCATCCGAAAAACCTTCTAATCCTTGCCAAAAGTCGTCCGGCTTATCCAGTATCTTGAATTGAACGCCGAGACTGTCCGCCATCTGCCGAATGCGTCCCAGGTAATCTGTGGCATTGAGTTTCCGAATGGCATCAACAGCCGCTTTTCGGCTGTCGAACAGGTTTTCCCCAGGTTTGACCGGCTTCGGAGCCGAAACATAGGCCACATCGTCTTCCCAGCGCTCCTTGTAAGCCGGGCCGTAGACCCACCAGTGGATCGTCTCCCCCTTACCAACCAGCTTTTGGGTTTCCAACTGGATCGGGACGATGTAATTCTTCCAAGTCAGGTCGTGCTTGCGATCGCAGGGTACGAACTTGCCGGGCCCACCGATGAGAATCACGAAATTTGGTGCGATTTCTGCCATGTCCTTATCTCCGTGGCTAATGAAATTACCGGATAATTTATATAGTTTTTGCTGCCTCGCCACAAGAAGGTTGTTCGCAACCGGATCCGTAACCACGGACGGTTTACCGATTGAGGAAATGCCGCTCAAGCCAGCGTCGCCATAAAGTCGCTGAAAAACGCCGGCTGGACGAAGGCGGCCTGGTGGATCTCGGCAGTGTAGTACTGGGTGGAAAAGCTCTTGGCACGGGCCGCGTCTTCGCGGAAACCGCCGAGGTCGCCCTTGCCCGCCATGGTGGCGCTCCACCAGCCCGAGGGATAGATGAATTGCGGGAAGAACAGGGTGCGGGTGGGCGGGAAACCGGCGTTGCGCATGGTCTGGTGCATGGCGGTGAGCAGCGGCATGTGGAACAGGGGCGACTCGCTCTGCTGCACCAGGATGCCGTCCGGACGGAGGCAGCGCAGGCATTCCTGGTAGAAGGCCTGGTTGAACAAGCCTTCCGCCGGGCCGACCGGATCGGTGCTGTCGACGATGATGACGTCGACGCTGCCGTCCGCCGCGTCTTTCACCCACTGGATGCCGTCGATGAACAGCAGTTGCGCGCGCGGGTCGCTGTTGGCGGAGCACAGGTCGGGAAAATACTGTTCGGCCAGCCGGGTAACCCGCTCGTCGATCTCGATCTGCACCGCCGATTCCACTTCCGGATGCTTCAGCACCTCGCGCAGGCTGCCGCAGTCGCCGCCGCCGATGATCCACACCGTCTTGGGATTGGGATGGGTGAACAGCACCGGATGCGTCATCATCTCGTGGTAAAGGAAGTTATCGCGATCGCTGACCATGGTGCAGCCGTCGATCACCATGAGCTTGCCGAACCAGGCCGTTTCGTAGATCTCGATATGCTGGAACGGGGTCTGCTCCTCGTGCAGCTTGGCCTTCACTTCCAGCGACAGGGCGCTGCCATTCTTGGGATAAACCTCGGTAAACCAGTTGTTTTCGTTCAGCATCGGGTGGGTCCGGATTGGAAAAAGCGGGGCATTTTCCACATAATCTACGCCCTTTCAAAGCATTTTTGATGACGACGATGCCGTGGAATCTGCAACGGGCCAGGGATACCTATGCCATCGAGCACTGGGGCGACGGCTATTTCAACATCGGCGACCAGGGCCATGTAATCGCCACGCCGGACCGCAACAACCCCGCCGCCACCGTGGACCTGCACCAGGTCGCCGAGACGGTGCGCCGGGAAGGCATGGCGCTGCCGGTGCTGGTGCGCTTCACCGACATCCTGCGCGACCGGGTG
>VEPB01000367.1 GCA_012026715.1 Methylococcaceae bacterium
GCCGCTCCCGGGGCTGCGGCAACAGCAGTCACTGCCGCTGACTTGCACCCCGGGCAACAGTATCCGGTGCGAAACGGCCGAGTTGCACGGTTAGGCTACGGCACGGATTTCGTTGGATTCCTGGAGGAGGTGTACCCGATGACGGACCGAGATTCCAGTAACGTCATATCCTTTCCCGCGACGGGGCACTGGTCGCGGATTGCGAAAAAATATGTGCACTACCTGTTGGACGGCGATCCTCGGGCGGCGTGCTGCTATCTGGAATATGAGTTGAGCGTGCTGGGGGTGATATTTCCGCCCAAGGACCTGCAACGAGCGATCCAGCGGGAACAATAGAAGCAGGGATTCGAAGGACAGATTCAGTTTCAACCGGAGCACTGAGCGATCCGGTGGCGGAAAACAAGAATCCGATGGCGTCAAATTGGGGCGGCGCGCTTCGGTGCTGCGAATCCCGCCGCCGAACTTCCGGATGACCTGGGGAAATAAGGACCGGACTACTTGTGAGCCTGGAAGGGGTGGTCAAACAGACGCTTGTTGGCAATGACTTCGCTCACCTTGGGCTCGCCGGTTACGGCCCTGCGAATGGCCTGGCGGGTGGCTTCGTAGTTGAAGTCCTGGATCTTGTTGTCGTCTTCCGCCAGCCAGTGGATGAAGACGCCCACGGAAATGAAGATGTCCTCGGCCTCTTCTGCCGGCAGGGTGCCGTCCTCCACCGAATCGGCAACCGCCAGCGCCACGCCGCGCTGAGCTGGGCCGAACAATTGCACCGCCTGTTTGCCGTTCTTGATGGTCACCTTGTTGAACAAGATGGTGTGAGGTTTCACCGCCAGATTGGGGGCGACCACCGCCAGCAGGGTGGTGAAGCCGTCCTTGTTGTTGACCAAGGCGTTGGCGAAGGCGGTTTCCGCGGCGCTTCCGCGCGGGCCCAAGATCAGGTCGATATGGGCGACTTCGCTGCCGTCGCCGACCAGTGCTTCACCTATCAGGAGTTTGTCTATTTTTGCCATTACGTGCTCTATCGAGTGAGTGGGTGTGTTATGAGCAGAATCACGACGGCGCGGACCAGACCGCGCCTCTCTTGTGAACGTTCAGGAATTACCGGGTAGAACTTGGAAGGGAGCTTCATTGCCTCCCGGACAGCTGTCCTGGGACAGACAGGTTTGCCCGACCGCGTGCATTTCGCACCCTTCCTGTAGTGGCATTAGCGAAATCCATGCCTGAAGGCGCGGGTGGAAAATGGCGGCGGCGGCAGTAGCGGGTGCGTGCGTGGATGCAGGGTGTGCTGTTTCCGTGCCCTGCCTGCAGCACCGCCGGAGAACGGAGCGCGGTGGGGGCGACATCAGCCGCCGAATTGCTTCCGGTACTTTACGAATCCCTTTTTGGTCGAGCCCCGGAACCCGGCGCGTTCAAAGAAACGATGGCGTCGCGTCGTCCGCAAGCGCTCAGCAACATCATCCTGTAACAGTCGCCAGCCAGGCAAAAACTTTCCACGTGACGCAGCAGAACGCTCCCGGCGCCCATGCTGCGGCAAGCCGAGTCGACGACGAAGTTTTCGAGAACAGCGAATGGCTGTTCACCGTACATGACATCGGAACAGAGCGTGACCAGGGTCGTACCGATCACGTCTCCGGCCCGTTCGTAGACGAACAGAGCGGTGCCGGGTTCCCGGGATATCCGCTCGATCCGCTCCGGCAGCACCCGCACCTCGGGGTCGTCGACCAGTTGACGATAGAGTTCGGCGATCCGCGCTGCATCGGCCGGGACGGCGGTGCGCACCCCGAACGCCGGGGCCGGGCGGGACGGTCCGGTCATCCGGCGACGGCCGCCCACCAGCCGGCAGCGAGGAACAGGGCGGCGACCAGCAGTTTGGACAGAAAGCGTGTGGTGCCCTGGCTGCGGTGAAGCTGCGCCGACAGGGTGACCGCCGCCATCCCGAGGGGCAGGACCAGGAAGGTTCTGGGAGCCCCGCTGTAGCGATGCAGCATGAAGACCGGGCCGGACGCCAGTCCGGCGAAGGCCGCATTCATCACGGCCAGATCGCCCAGCCAGTGCGTTCGCGCGGAAACTCCCAGCGAGGCAAACCAGGGCAGCAGGGGTGTGCGGGCGGTTCGCAGCACCACCGCGAGGCCGGCACTCCGGAACGCCAGGACCAGGATGCCGGTTAACAGCAAGCCGGCAGCAACCGGTTGACGCAAGCCGATGGATTCCCAACTCCAGCCGAACGCGGTGAGGAGCACAGTGAAAATCGCCGGTGGCAGGCGGGCTGGCAGGGAGCTGCGTTGGGTCAGGACCCGGATGTCGATGGCGATCAGGTTACCCAGCAGGCTGCGGCCTGAATTCACGGTTGGTCTGGGCTTCGGCGCCGGAAGCGCCCGACATCGAAACTCCGTCCAGCGGTTCGGCATGTGCCTTGCCACCAGCGGTCCCAGCATGAGCACGAGCAGTGCGGCCTGTTGCAGAGGCTCCCGGCACAATGCAAAGGCTGCGGCGGAAGAACTCAGGGCGATGGCGATCGCCGCCGGTGACCGCCGCAACACGGATTGTTGCAATGCTGCCAGGTTCAGCGCCAGTGCCGTGGCGATCGCGCCATCCGTCGCCGAGCGCGGCAGCGATGCCAGGTAGGCGGCGAAGGGCAATAGCAAGGGCAGATCGGCAATCAGCAGCACGGCCAGGTCGACCGTGCGCTCCAACCGGGCCACCAGCGGCTGAGTGCGGAGAAAGCGCCAGGAACTGCCACCGCGCAGAGCTTCGGTCTGAACCGCACTCCAGGCCAGCGCGATCGTGATCATGGCCGCCCATGCGGCGGCCGTATAGCCTGGATCACCGCCTTCCACCGCCTGCCGGACCGGTGCGCCGACGGCATGGATCTGGGCCGCTAACGGCATGGTGGCCGGGGAACTGGCGAACAGCAGGAAAAGCCAGGCCTGCCAGCGCCGGATCAACAGTTTGAGGGTGGCGTCGGCGTAGTGGCGCAGGCGCCAGTGCACCATCCGCGCGGACATTCGAACGAGATCGGCCGGGGTCATTGCAGCAGCAGGGTGTTGGCCGTGGTAATCCCGAACGCCGGATGCTGGGCGTCGTCGTGGCAGGCCATGACGATGAGCCGGGTTGCGGCCTGCTCTCTCAGTGTGTGCTGGAGGACCCGGAGCGATTGGGCGTCGAGCCCGTTGCTGGGCTCGTCCAGAATCAGCACATCGGTTTCGGCGGCGATCGCACCCACCAGCAACAGCTTCCGGGCTGTTCCGAGGGATAGGCGGTCGAAGCGGGTGTCCAGAAAGCCGTCCAGTCGAAACCCGCCGATGAGGGTCGTTTCGGCGTTCTGATTCCAGCCGCGGCGGAGGGGTCGGACAAAACTCAGCCAGTCGCGACCGGTGAGGAAGGGAAACACGGGGCAGTCGGGCGGGCAGTAGCTCAGATTGCGGCGCGCCCGGTCCGGATCAGCTTTCAAACTTGAGCCACCGATGTGGATGTCGCCGGAATCGGCTGCCAATGCCCCGCCGAGCAGGGCCAACAGGGTGGATTTGCCCACCCCGTTGGCGCCGGCGACCAGCCGGATGCCCGGCTCGATCCAGGACAGCGACAGGCCTCGGATGAC
>VEPB01000093.1 GCA_012026715.1 Methylococcaceae bacterium
ATTTACCAGGTGATGCCCATCTCGGAACCGATCAACCGCATCATCCTGGAAGGCGGCAATGTGATGCAACTGGCCGAGCAGGCCAAGCGGGAAGGCGTTTCCGACTTGCGGGAATCCGGCTTGAAAAAGGTTAGGGCTGGCATCACCAGCCTGGAAGAAATCGATCGGGTGACGAGAGACTAACGGATATGGCAAAGAATGAATTGACCCTGTTTGTTTGGGAGGCCACCGACCGCAACGGCGCCCGCATGAAAGGGGAACTGCCGTCGAAGTCCGAGAATGCGGCACGGGCCGACTTGCGGCGTCAAGGGCTCAAGGTCGTCAAGATCAAGAAGAAGCCGACCCCGCTGTTCACCGCGCGCAAGAAAAAAATCATCCCCAAGGACATCGCCGTGTTCAGCCGCCAGTTGGCCACCATGCTGACCGCCGGCGTGCCGCTGGTGCAGGCCTTCGACATCGTGGGACGGGGCCATGACAACCCCAGCATGCAGGACCTGATCCTGGCCATCAAGGCCGACATCGAAGGCGGCAATCCGCTGGCGGAATCCCTCGGCAAACACCCTTTGTATTTCGACGAGTTGTTCTGCAACCTGGTCCATGCGGGCGAACAGGCCGGCGTGCTGGAAACCCTGCTGCACAAGATCGCCGATTACAAGGAAAAGACCGAAACACTCAAGGGCAAGATCAAAAAGGCGTTGACCTACCCGACCGCAGTCATCATCGTCGCGGTCATCGTCACCGCCATCCTGCTGGTGTTCGTGGTACCCACGTTCGAAGACCTGTTCAAGGGGTTCGGGGCCGAACTGCCGGCCTTCACCCAGATGGTGGTCAACTTGTCGCGCTTGTTGCGTGACCAGTGGTACCTCTTCGGCGGCGTGCTGGTGGCGGCAATCGTGATCCTGACCAACCTGAAGCGCCGCTCGGTGGCTTTCAATCACGGCCTGGACCGGTTGATCCTCAAGATTCCGGTGATCGGCGAAATCATGCGCAAGGCCTCCATCGCCCGCTTCGCCCGCACCCTGTCCACCATGTCCGCCGCCGGCGTCCCCCTGGTGGAAGCGCTGCAATCGGTGGCCGGTGCCACCGGCAACATCGTATACGGCTCCGCCATCCTGCAGATGCGCGACGAAGTCGCCACCGGCCACCAACTCCAGCTGGCCATGCGCCAATCCAATCTGTTTCCCAACATGGTCATCCAGATGGTCGCCATCGGCGAGGAATCCGGGTCCATCGACAGCATGCTGTCCAAGGTCGCCGATTTCTATGAAGAAGAAGTGGACAACGCCGTCGATGCCCTGAGCAGCCTGCTGGAACCCATGATCATGGCCTTCCTGGGCGTCGTGGTCGGCGGTCTGGTGATCGCCATGTACCTGCCCATCTTCAAGCTGGGCGCCGTGGTCTGATCCATCCATGTCTGTCTTCGACCTGCTGGACCAATCCAGGCCCTTGCTGCTGGTTTGCTCGGCGCTGCTCGGACTGGTGGTCGGCAGCTTTCTCAATGTCGTCATCCTGCGCCTGCCGGTGATGTTGGAACGGGCTTGGCGGCGCGATTGCCGGGCGTTTCTGGAGCTGCCCGAAGAAGAAGCGGCTGCCCCGTTCAATCTGATAGTCCCCCGCTCCCACTGCCCGAGTTGCGGCCATCAGATCACGGCCTCGGAGAACATCCCCGTCGTCAGCTATCTGGTGCTCGGCGGCCGCTGCTCCAGCTGCCGCAATCCGATCGCCATCCGTTATCCGCTCATCGAAGCCATAACGGCCGCGGTCTCGGTCCTGATCGCACTGCAGTTCGGTGCCTCCGGCCAAACCGCGGCGGCCCTGCTGTTGGGCTGGTCGCTCATCTGCCTGACCATGATCGATGCAGACCGCCAGATTCTGCCCGATGCCATTACCCTGCCGCTGCTTTGGCTGGGCCTGGTCTTCAACTCCCAGGGCCTGTTCGTGACCGCCGAATCCGCCATCGTCGGCGCTGTGGCCGGGTACGGCATCCTGTGGCTGGTCTACCATGGGTTCCGCCTCGCCACCGGCAAGGAGGGCATGGGTTACGGCGACTTCAAGCTGCTCGCCGCCTTGGGTGCCTGGCTCGGCTGGCAGGCCCTGCCCACCATCGTCATCCTGTCCTCCGCAGTCGGTGCCGCATTCGGTATTTCCATGATCATTAGCGGCAAACTGGAGCGCTCCAATCCCATTCCTTTCGGCCCCTATCTGGCGGTCGCCGGGCTCATCGCCCTGCTATGGGGCGATCAAATCGTCCAGACCTACCTCGAATTCGCCGGCTTGAATCGCTGAGCAATGCTCAAGATCGGTCTGACCGGAGGCATCGGATCCGGCAAAAGTACGGTTGCGGACGGCTTCCGGTGCCTGGGCGTCGAGACCCTCGACGCCGACCAGATCGCTCGGGAACTGGTCGCGCCCGGGCAACCGATCCTGACGGAAATCGCGGCTCTGTTCGGCCAGGATTTCATCCTTGACGACGGCAGTCTGGACCGCCCCCGCCTCGCCCGCAGGGTCTTCGAATCGCCGGAGGCGCGGGAACGACTGGAGCAGCTGCTGCATCCGCGGGTGTATGCGACCATGGCCGCCCGCATGGAAACCTTCGCTGGCCCCTAATCCATCCTGGAAATTCCCTTGCTGGTCGAAACCCGGCAACAGGGCTTCGTCGATCGGGGCTTGGTGGTCGACAGTCCCGAGCGGTTGCGGATCGCCCGGATCAAAACTCGCACTGGCCTGGAC
>VEPB01000503.1 GCA_012026715.1 Methylococcaceae bacterium
AAGCGTCCCGGACCATCGTCGATGCCAATAGTCATTGCTTGAGGGCGACGGGCTTTCAAGATTCCGAGCTGATCGGCATCGCGCTGAGCCGGATCCTCCAGCCTCCGCCATCCGATCCGGCCGCGCCGCAGGACGCCGTCATCCCGACTCCCGGCTGGAGGCTGGCGACCCGGAGCGGTATCGTGGCTGTCACCCATCAGGCGATCCGAATCGACTGGAACGGTTTGCCGTACAGTTTTCTCGTCCTGCAGGAACAGGGGCCGACGCACGAGGGGCAGTGGACCTCCGACCACGGGAGCTTTCCCACCATCATCGGTCAGAGCAGTCAAATTCGCGAGGTGTGCCGACTCATCGGCGCCGTGGCGAAAAGCGACGCCACGGTGCTGATCCAGGGAGAGAGCGGCACCGGCAAGGAAATCATCGCCAGCGCGATCCACGCCCACAGCAACCGCAGTCGCGGCCCCTTCGTCAAGGTCAACTGCGCGGCGCTCAGCGAAACGCTGTTGGAAAGCGAGCTATTCGGCCACGTCAAAGGCGCATTCACCGGCGCAATCCGCGACCGCCGCGGACGCTTCAAGCAGGCTGACGGCGGCACCATCTTCCTGGATGAAATCGGCAGCATGTCGCCGGCGGGGCAAGCCAAGCTGCTGCGGGTGTTGCAGGAACGGGAGTTCGAACCGGTGGGGAGTTCCACAACCCAGCCCGTGAACGTTCGGGTGATCGCCGCCACCAACGTGGACCTGCGCAAGGCCACCGCACTCGGCCAGTTTCGCAAAGACCTTTACTACCGCCTCAACGTATTTTCCATTCCCCTGCCGCCGCTTCGCCAGCGCAAGGACGACCTGCTGCTGCTCGCCCAACATTTCGTCGCACGCTCGGCGCAAACGGTCCACAAGGATGTGCGCGGCCTGGCGCCGGAAACCCGCCCCCTGCTGTTGCGGCATGACTGGCCGGGCAATGTGCGGGAGCTGGAAAACGCCATGGAGCACGCGGTTATCGTCGAAGCCGGCGCGCTGGTCCAGCCGGAAAGCCTGCCCATCGATCTGAGAGTTACCGGCGAAAACCTGCCAGAACCGCCGGGCTTGCGGGAAAAGTAGACGCAACAGGAACGGCAAATCCTGCTGGACAGCCTGGTACAGGCCAACGGCGTCAAGAAACAAGCCGCGAGCCTGCTCAAGATCGACCCGCGCAACCTCCCCTACCTTCTGCGTAAGCATCGGATCGGCAGCGCCCGTCTGGCTTAAACGACAAAACCGACGGATTGCGCGGCCGTGCCGGGCGCGATAGGCTAACCGCCTCCGTAGGGAAACGCGTCCCGTGCACACCACCGCTTACTGCCTGTTCGAAACCACCCTCGGTACCTGCGGGATCGCCTGGCGCCACGCGGTCGATGGCGCGATCGCCGTGACCGGCTTGCAGTTGCCAGAGCCAACCCCGCAGCACACCGCCGCCCGCCTGGAAGCGGAACACAAAGCCCTGGCCGCCGCCCCGCCGGAGCCCATCGCCGCGACCATCCGGCGCGTCGTCCGCCACCTGGCGGCGGAACCCGACGATTTCCTCGACATCGAGCTCGACCTGGGTCGCTCATCCCCCTTTTTCCGTCGGGTCTATGACGAGATCCGCGGCATTCCGCCCGGCCAGGTCCGAAGCTACGGCGAGATCGCGCAGGCGCTGCAGCAGCCCGGAGCCGCCCGCGCGGTGGGCCAGGCCTTGGGCAGGAACCCCATTCCCCTCCTGGTTCCCTGCCACCGCGTACTGGCGGCGGGTGGCAAGCCCGGCGGCTTTTCGGCACCGGGCGGCTTGATGACCAAAACGCGATTGCTGGCCCTGGAGGGATATCGGCCGGCCCTGCCCGCCTGTTTCGATTCGGCCAGCGCGGTAGAGCGGGCAGCAGCCCGCCTGGCGGCGACCGATCCGGTGGTGGCCGGGTGCATGGTCCGCCCCCTGAACTATCGCCCCGGCCTCGGCGACTCGGCCTATGCGGCTCTGTTCTCCGCCATCGTTCATCAGCAATTGACCCCGCAGGCCGCGGCCACCATCCTGAAGCGCGTCACCGCGCTGTCCGGCGATGGGTCGATTCCCCCGCCGCAGGTTGTGCTGGCGGCGCCCGCCGAGCAGCTGAGATCGACCGGACTCTCGCGGGGCAAGGCCGAAGCTCTGCTGGATCTGGCCGGCAAGACGCTGGACGGCACGGTGCCGAGCCCGAACCTTCTGGCGGCGCTGGATGACGAGGCCATCATCCGAAGACTCACGACAGTCCGGGGCATCGGCCGGTGGACCGTCGAAATGCTGCTGATCTTCCGGCTCGGGCGCCCCGACGTACTCCCGGTCGACGACTACGCCCTGCGCAGGAGCGTCGCGAACCTGTATGGTCTGGGTGAAATTCCCTCGCCGAAACAGTTCGCCGCCCTGGGAGAACGCTGGCGGCCCAGCCGAACCGCCGCCTGCCTCTATTTCTGGAATGCCGCCAACGGCGGACTCGCCCACCCCTGACCCGAGGAACACCCCATGGACCGCCACGTGACCCTGTTTCACGCCCCCAACTCCCGCTCCGCCGGCACCCTGATCCTGCTGGAGGAGCTCGGCGCCGACTACGATTTGCAGGTACTCAACCTCAAAGCCGGGGAACAGCGACAACCCGCCTACCTGGCAATCAACCCCATGGGCAAGGTCCCGGCGATCCGCCATGGTGACGCCATCGTCACCGAGCAGGTGGCGATCTACATCTACCTGGCCGACCTGTATCCGGAAGCGGGCCTCGCCCCCGGCCTCGGCGATCCCCTGCGGGGGCCGTGGCTGCGCTGGCTGGCATTTTATGGTTCCTGCTTCGAACCCGCCGTGGTCGACCGCATGATGAAACACGAATCGGCGCCGCCCTCGACCTCCCCCTACGGCGATTTCGACACCATGCTGCAGACCTTCACCCATCAATTGGCCACCGGTCCCTATCTGCTGGGAAGCCGCTTCACCTCCGCCGACGTCCTGTGGGGAACGGCCCTGGGTTGGACCACCCAGTTCGGGCTGATCCCTCCGTCGCCGGTGATCGGCCCTTACATCGAGCGTATCGCCGCCCGGCCGGCATCGCTCCGGATCCAGGCGAAAGAAGCCGAACTGGCCGCCGCGCAAGCCTGAAGGCGCGGGCGGCGAGTGCCGTCGCGCCGCGGCACTCGCCCCCGCCCGGCGCGAACCCTCTGCATCGGTCCGGTCGCCAGGCCGGATCAGTACGACGCCTTGCCGATCCCCGATTCCCCACCGGTGAATATTCACTCGAATTTCGCCGCATTCGATGAAATCATGTCGCCGCTCGTGACGGCGGGCGGCCGCGACGCCTTCCATCCCGAATAGTTTGGTCAACCGGGCATCCGCGCCGGAAACCGGACTGGAATCGCCGCGAAAGCAGGCTTTCCGGCGCCAAGCGTCAACAACGGGTTCACCGGCGCTTGCTAAAACTTCGCTGCCAAGAGGGCTGGAACGTGAAATCAATGAACACCCCTTTGCCATGGGGAACCGCACCAGCCAGGTTGCTGCTCGCCGTTCTCCTGGTTACCACCCTGCTTGGAGCCGAGGCGCAAGCCGCCCGCTACACCAGCACCGTCGCCGGCGGCACCGCGTTCCGCGACCGGAACGGCAGCGGAGCGTGGGAAGAGGGAGAGATCTCCGCGACCACCAGGGAGGATGGAACTTTCAATCTGAAGAAAGGCAAGGGCCGGCTCTATATCAGCGGCGGCAAGGATCTGCTGACTGGTGTGGACAACAGCATCTTGTTCACCACCCCGCCGGCCACCCGCGCCATCAGCAGCCTGACCTCGCTCTGGCAGGCCTTGCGCGACCGCAGTCAGGGCAGCCGGAAAATCAAGAAACTGCTCAACATCCCCAAGGGCTCGACCCTGGTCAACTACGTCGCCAAGCCCATCAGCCAGGAGGTCCGTCCCAAGCGGATCACGCTGATCAAGCGCGACGCCCAGCACCATACCCTGGTGCAATTCCTCAAGGATCTGGCAAAAAAGGCTCAAAGCGCCAACCAGGCCAGGGTTGCGCAGCGGCTGGCCGTGAAACCGCAAGCCGCAAGGCCGAAGGAGGACTACGAGGTCGGCGCCCTGGCCGATGCGCTGATCAACCCGGACGTCACCTCCCTTGCCGTGGTGGACTGGACCGACCCCGCCACCCTGGAAATCATCCTGACCCGCGCCATCGAGAAGCTGGGACTCAGCTCCAAGATCACTCCGGCAGAAATCAAGCAGGCCGCTACCGACCTGGCGGCAATCAACCAAAAGATCGAACAAGGGATCATCGAGCCCAGCATTCCCCCGCAAATCGCCACGATCACCGCGGAAACCCAGGCCGAAGGCACTCCCCTGACGTATAGGGTCACGCTGCTGGCGCCCGCGCCGACCACCCTCAACCTGGATCTGACCCTCGGCTCCCAGAGCGCGACCGGGGCCGACTATGGCGCGCTCACCTTCAGCGACGGCGTCACCGCCACCGAGACCGGCGTCAGCGTGCCGGCCGGCGTCGGCGAGTTCACCGTCACCGTGCCGACCGTCGACGATGCCCTGTTCGAGGGCAACGAAACCCTCGGCCTGACC
>VEPB01000183.1 GCA_012026715.1 Methylococcaceae bacterium
CGATGGATTCCCACCACCGTCCGGTCGCAATCCCACCGCAGGATTCCCCGATTCCGGCGCGAATGCGGGACCGTTGCCGCGATGCGACCCCGTGGGTATAGTCGGCACCGCGCCCAGCGGGCGCTCAAGAACCCGCAGCGCCCCCCGGTGGCAACATGACTGCCTCATCCCAGTTTCCGGAGACTCCCGCCATGCCCAAGTTCAGCCTGCTGTCTGCCACCCGCTCGATCGAAGCGACCATGTCCTTCGTGCTTTATCGATTTCTGGTTTATCTGGGGCTGGCCGGCATCTACCTCCTGGCCGCCCTGGCCGGGGCCGGCACTCTGATGGCCTTCGCCTCGTTTTCCTCCAAGCCCGGCACGGTAGCCGGCTTCGGCGCCTGGCTCGGGCTGATCGGCTGCGGCTATCTCGTCCACAAGTTCCGCTCCGGACTGTTCTTCAATGTCCAGGCCGGACACTTGGCGCTGTTGGCACAGCAGGCCGACGGCCGCAAGCTGCCGGAGGGCAAGGCCCAGGTGGAGTTTGCCAAACAGGCCGCGGCCGCGGCCGTCACGCCGGAACAATTTCACCGGATCGGTATCGCGCTCGACGACGCGGCCTCCGATCTGGCGAGCGAGTTGCCGTCACCGGCCCAGCCGGCCTTGGCGGGACTGCAGCGGGTTGCTGCCGCCTGGCTGACCCGTGCCGCCGCCAGAGCCGCTTTTGCCCTGCATTTCCGCAACCCGGCCGGCGATCCTTGGCGCGCCGCCGAAGTCGGCCTGGTGAATCTGGGCTTGAACCTCAAGCCGCTGTTGATCTGTCAATCGCAGGCTCTGGCCCTGGAGTTGGCCGGTTTTGCGGCCGGCTTCGCGGCCATGCTGTATCCGGTGGATTCCGCCGCCGCCTTGCTGCCGGTGGATGTGGGCTACTGGCGTTATCTGTTCGCCCTGGTGTTCGGCTGGGGCATCATGTCCACCTTCTTCACCCCCATCGCCACCACAGCCATGGCCCAAATGTTCTTTGCACTGGGAATCCCGACCGGGGAAACGGCGGACAGGTTGCGCCGTCAGCTCGGCGAACGATCCGAGGGATTTCGCGCGCTCGCGGCCGGCCGCGGCGAGCAGGCCGCCGGCGCTGCGAGTGCCGAGCCGGCGCGGACCGACGATCATGCCGGAGACCGGCAAGCGCCCGAGTGATAACACCGGCGCCGGCCTCCGCTACCGGCGCCCTCTTTCGCCGGGTCTCGCCGCCAACCCAGTCATGCGCCCCGCCCGTCCCGGCGCACCCTTCGGCACGATTCAGCCGATCACAGCGACTTGCGATCCACCTCATACAGGTAACGTACCAAAGTGCCGGCGTCGCCGTGCCCCTTGAACCAACCGTTCTCAGCCATCCGCGCGGCAAACAGAAACTCGTTGCCCTCGCGCGTGAACTCCGGCTGCAGCGCCAAAGCCAAATGGTAATTCTTGAGCCAGTGGTTGCGGATATTGGCGGTGAAATCGTGGTGCCGATAGGAAAAGGCAAGCTGGTTGAGCACTTCGCCCATGCGGGTACGGTGGGGATCCAGGATGGATTCGGGATCGTCGGCTTCCTTGGCCTGAAACGCCGCGACGATGATGCGGCCACCGGGGGCGAGCGTGGCGTTCAACTTGGACAGGGTGGCGCCGTAGTCGCCCATGAAGTAGATGGTGTCGATGGACAGGATGGTGTCGTAGGGACCGCCGGGGATGTCGTCGCAACTGAGGTCGATGCAATCGAACGACAGCGCCGGATTGTCGCGAGTCCGTTCCCGCGCCTGGGAGATGGCGACGTCGGAATAGTCCAGGCCCTGAATGCTGCAACCGGAATGCTGCTGCAAATACTCCGTGATGCGTCCGTTGGAACAGCCGACCTCCAACACCCGTTCGCAGGGCCGGAGCAGCGACGCCAGAAACGCCATTTCCTCCGTGTCCATCATCCCGTGCTGGCACAGGTCGCGTCCGTAGACCTGCTCGCAATAGCGCGAATGGGTCGGGCTGGCGTCGGCGCGGCGAAAATATTCGTTGTACCACTCCCTGGAAAACATCCGGGCTTGGCCCATGGTGCTGGTGTGGTCCATCAGCTGACCCATACTCTTGTCCATGCTGCTCGGTCACCTCATCGGTTGGCTGGGGGAAAGGGGAATCGGGGCGCGGTCGTTGGGGATACGCCGCCTTCCACCGAATGATCCCGCGCGAAGACTGCGGGATTCTCAGACAACGCACCGGTCTTGGCAATATCGCGCCAGCGGCTACCGCGGCCAAAGAAGGCGCCCGGAAGCGGGAACGCCCCTGAAAAAAATGGTGGTGCCGGCCTGTGCCCCACTGTCGCTGGGATTGTCTGCCTTACCACTTTCATGGCCATGGCATTGAACCGGCCCGTGCCCCGACGTCAGGAACCGGCCCGGACGATTTTGGCTTTCAACCGCCGGCAGCGCTTAGGATGTGGTCAGCAATAAACTCCCGGAAGTCCCCGACGGAAATTTCTGAGCGCAGTCCCGATGGGATCGCGCTGAAGCCCCTCTCCCTGCGGGAGCGACCACTCGGCCCCATGGCGCGCGGATTGTCCCCTGGAACCGAGTGGTCTCTCTCCCTCATCCGGCCCTTCGGGCCAACTTCTCCCAGAGGGAGAAGGAAAAAATATGGTTCAGCCATGGGCCGCAGGTTCCTGGATAGGGTTCCAGATTTCGACCCGACGGGATCTGACGCCCTCCGACGAGAAGTCGGGGGAGTTATTTGGGCCAAATCCTTAACAAAAGCCGCCGGGAAGCCGGCAAAAGGGTCCGCAAAACATCCCGGAAGGCTTATACTGGCACTCTGTCCGCAGCCATTCCGGTCGTGAGCGTGGCCCATCCGCCGGCCGGTTTGATGTTGCGGCTCCGCTTTTCGGCCGGCCAGGCCGCCGATGCACCCAACCTCTTGAATCCATGAACGAACTCCCGATGTCCTCGATTCAGGGCAGCAGACAGCTGAAGAAACTCCGCAACTCCCTGGCCATCGTCCATAGTCGTCGGCTGTTGTCGCAGCTGCGCAAGGAAATGGAGGCCACCGTCTCCCACGACCAGTCGAAGCGAGTCACCTATCTGACCGATCTGTTCTTCCGCATCCACCGCGACATTTTCCGCGACTGGAAGGACCAGGCCACGGTCGACCACCGTCCCGGCACCGTGACCGACGCAGAGCACCGCAAGGCATTCCGCGTCGCCATCGAGCACCTGGTGCTGAATGACGAGGACAACATGGACACCGCCGTGTTCGACAACAACGGCTTCGCCATGTCCACCCCCGACATCGCCGAACGGCTGGCAAGCTTTTACCAGAAAATGCGGGGCATCCGACCGTTCGGCTATGGCAACAAGCTGACCCTCGACCTGTTCGTGACCGTGCTGGGCAATCTGCCCGCCTTCAAGGCCGTGTACGAACAAGGCATCGATTTCCGCCGGGTCGACGCCGCCGACGCCGTTGCCCTGCACGACTACCACAGCAGCTTCGAGCAGGTGGCAACCGCTTTCCGCCATGCCCTGGACCCGCAGCGTACCCGCAGCCTCAACAACCTGCCCAACGGTTACGGCAAGTGGCCGGAGCATAAGAAGTTTCTGTTCGGCCTACCGTTCCTTTGCCATACCACCAGCGACGGCATCCGCTGCCTGGTGACGGTCAACGGTGGCCTGGTGCCTTGCGACTCCATCCGCGAAGACCTGATCGTGCCGGGCAGCCATGTGGCCGATTATCCCCTGGCGTTGTCCTCAAAGGTGATCGGCTACCTACCCGGAACCGAACTTCTGCGGCGGGCCGCCAAGAAAGACATCGACGGCATTCCGCTGGGACCGGACGGCACCGCGCCGCTGTTCTGCCTGGACGTGAACCTGCTGACCGGACTGCGCTTTCCCAGCCATACCGAACTAACCGAGCTGCTCAAGGAATGCCTCGGGCCGGGCACCGGCATCCTCGCTCTGGCCGGCAACCCCGACCTGCGAGACAAGCTGATCAGCGCCGCCGACGGCGACGAGCGGCTCCGGCGCGCGGTGGAGATTGCTTACGAGCGACTGGGCAAGATCAAGCTCAAGCTGGAGCAGGCCAAAGAAGCCATCTTCCAGGGCAAGACTCCGGCGGCCGTGCCCAAGCTGTTCCTGTGCATGGGCGGCGCTGGCGTGGGCAAGACGGCGGTGGAAGAAATCGCCGCAGCCGACTGCGGCACCAATTTCGTGATCGCCTCCCTCGACGAATTCCGCCGCGAGAGCGATCTCTACAGCGTGCTGACCGCCGCCAATCACCACAGCGACGACTACATCTTCGTCGAGCCTTTCGCCAACACCCTGCGTGACATGGTGGCCAGCCACGCCCGCGAGCAGCGCATTAACATGCTCTACGACGGCACCAGCATTCCCTACGTGCCGCGCTACGCCAACATCGTCGAAAGTTTCAAGAATGCCGGCTTCCAGACCCTGATCGCCGCGGTGGATTCCTTCATCGTCAAACCGCGCGGACGGGAGGAAGAACTGCCCCGGTCAGCGGCCATCTACAGCGTCAAGTACCGGTTCGAGAAGACCGGCCGGGCACTGCCCTGGGTGGTGGCGGTGGACAAGCACATCCGGGCGCCGGGATCCTTCCTGGACGCCCTGGACCATGGCGCGCTGGACAAGCTGTCGTTGTTCGCCAATGACGGCGACCGCGACAAGCATTACCTGGTGGCCGAGAGCCTGGCCTGCGATGACGAGCAGGTACAGGCGCTGCAGGACTGCCAGAAAACCGGGCAACTGGCGGAGCACTTGCGGGAGCTGATCCGCGGCCGCGAGGATTCCACCTTGAGACGACTGGCCCAGGGTGACCCATCGAGACTCCATGACCTGATCGAACGCAATCCCATCTTCGACGAGGCCAACGTGGCCTATCTCATCTACAGCAGCCAGGGCGGCAACCGGGCCCTGGTGATCTACAACACCCGCCGCATGGTGGATTTCCTCGAGAAAGGCCAGCTCAATCCCAATGCCTCCGGCGAGGAGGGCCTGCTCCACAAGCACGACTCCATGGCCTTCCACGTCGACCCCAAGACCCAGGAACCCTGGACCATCCGGCTTCAGGATTCGGCATCGCAGCCGAACCGACCGTCAACATAGCCTGAGAGCCGAGTTGGAGACGACCTTGCTCCGTCGCCCCTGATCGACGCTTCGCTAAAGCGGCATTCGGGCTGTACCGGGTTTTTCGTGTGGCGGGACTTCGGCCATTGCCGACATCCAAGCCAATCACCGCGAAGCATTTTTGAAGGGCAGCCTTCCGAGGCTGTCTCCAAAAAGGCCTTTGAACCGCCCAAACCGCTGACAGTCGCGTTTCACGGTGATTCCGGTAGTTCGCCTCCGACAGCAGGAGCCCTGGTTCCGACGAAGCATCCATCCAATCTTTCGGCATATGCTTCCATCCGGCGGGTTCCACTTGCGCGGATTTTCCATCGACCCGCTTGTCCATCTGTCATTCACCGTCGCAAGTCCCCTGGCGACGCCAGAAATACCCACTCTGGCCCCCTCACTGACCGATAAGGCCCGTTGACAAGCCCCCAGCACAGGTGCACCCTTCGATCTCAATGGGCACGCCACCCATTGAAATTCCTATCTTTTTTACACGGAGGTCGGCTCGATGTTCTGCAAGCATATTGTCATCTGCGTGTTTCTAAGCACGCTTGGTTTCGATGTGTGGGCTGCGCCGCCTCGCGGCTACAGACTCGTGTGGTCGGACGAGTTCAATGGCCGCGGACTTCCCGCACCATCCAAGTGGAGTTACGACACCGAAGCCAACCAAAGCGGCTGGTACAACAACGAGCTGCAATATTATGCCGCGGCCAATAGGCACTTTTCTCGGCGGCTGAAGGGCAAACTGCTCATCACAGCGCGCAAGCAAGCCATGGCCGGCGAGCCCGATTACGGGGGCCAGCAATACAGTTCGGCCCGCCTGATCACCCGCGACAAGGCGAGCTGGACCTACGGATTTTTCGAAATTCGGGCCAAGTTGCCCTGCAGTCTCGGCACTTGGCCCGCCATCTGGCTGCTGGGCACCGAGGGAGATTGGCCGGCGGGCGGGGAGATCGACATCATGGAGCATGTCGGCAAGACCCCTGGGATCGTCTACGGCACCATACACAACACGGCGACCGCCGGCACCTCCGGCGATGGCGGCCAGATCGAAGTGAAGACGGCGTGCAGGCGATACCACAACTACCAGCTCACCTGGACTCCGCAGCGCCTGGATATCGGGGTCGACGGCACGATTTTCCACAGCTACGCCAACGACGGCAGCGGATCGGCACGCTGGCCTTTCGATCGCCCCCAGTACTTGATCCTGAATCTCGCCATCGGCGGCGACATGGCCGGTCCCGTAGTGGATGACGACGGTTTGCCCGCGAAATTGGCCGTCGAATACGTTCGGGTTTACCAGATGAAACCGCCGTGACGCCGTGAGGTGGCTGGCTGAGGGGCGGCCCTTGACAACACTGATGGACAGCCACTCCGGGTAGATTTCGCCATTCTTGCGGCGGTTCCAGATCTCGCCCCGCTGCGTCAAACAGAGAATCGACCTCGCCCCGAAGCTACCCCAACGGCCGCTTCCGAGCAATCGTTGGGGCATTTTGAATGAATAAAATGTGCCCCCTTTGCTGTTGCTCAGGTTTCCTGAACCTCAATGGCCGGTTCCGAACTAATTTCTGTCAATATGACCAGCGCTCTCGGTTCGAAGGTCGGAGGGGCAACTTTTCATTACGACTGAAATTCCCAGCGTTTGGCGATGTAGATCCGCAGCCTGCCCGAAGTATCTGCCTGAGTTTCCAATCAGAATTCAGTGGTCGACCCTTCATTGACGCGTGTTTATTACCCCGGGGGTACTGGCGCACGTTATCCTTGCGGCTGTTGTTTCCGGAAATAGCCTAATATCGATTTGGAGGATGTCATGATTACTACCGCCGTCATCGTCGCAGTCTTTGTACTGGCTGGCTTTCGGATAGCCAATGAGTACGAACGAGGTGTCGTATTCCGGTTGGGCCGATTCCAAACGATCAAGGGGCCGGGACTCTACTGGATCATCCCGCTGATTGAATGGCAGAAGCGCCTCGATATCCGAACGCGGACCGTTACCGTTGAACGGCAGGAGACCATCACCAAGGACAGCGTCACGGTTAAGGTGGACGCCGTTTTGTGGTATCGGATAACCGATGTTTCCAAGGCCGTCATCGCGGTCGAGAACTACGCGCTCGCCGTCCACCAAATCGCACTGACCAGCTTACGGAATATCATTGGGCAACATCTCCTCGACGAGGTACTCAAGGAGCGTAATGCAATCAACCAGGCGCTCAAGGACATCGTCGACGCTACCACCGAAGCTTGGGGCATCGCGGTTGAGATGGTCGAAATGAAAGACGTGGAAATTCCGGAGGCCATGCAGCGGGCCATGGCGCGAGAAGCAGAGGCAGTGCGTGAGAAGCGGGCTCGACTGATCAAAGCCGAAGCCGAGCAGGAGGCTTCGCTCAAGCTCTCGGATGGCGCCCGTCAAATCGCCGAGAACCCTATCGCGCTCGAACTCCGACGGATGCAGATGATTGCCGAGGTCGGCGCCGAACAGAATACGACCACGATCGTGTTGATGCCCTCCGATTTCGTGAACCTCGCACAGGAGTGGTCGTCCGTATTGAGGGCGAAAGCGGGTAAATCAAAGGACTAGTCGACATGAGGATACCGGTGAGGTAAGCATCGAAAAAGTGGACGCCATCCATCGTGTAAATTGGTTAATGGATAGTCACTATTACGGACGCCGCAGGCACGTCAGAGCCAGTTCGGGCCCAATAGGATCCCTTGGCGAAAATGCCTTCAACGTCTTATATTCATCCCCACGAAATCCCATCGGGCACCAGTAACTTTGGCCGAAGTGCTTTGTCACAGCCGCGCCAGGCCATGAGTGTCATCATTCGCAACGACTTTATGGCCCCATTCGATCCCTCTGCTATCTCTGCTCCCGGTGAAGAAACGGTCCGTATCCGGGAAATGACCATCGACGATTTTCCCAAGGTTTTCCATATCGGTGAGGAAATCTTTACTGCTGAGTATTCCCAGAGTCTCTACCGTACCTGGGACGAATACGAAATTACCACGCTCTTCAATTCGGACAATGAATTGTGTTTGGTCGCTGAATCGGGCGCGCAGATCGTTGGATTTGCCCTGGGAACGACCGTAGAGAAGCATAACTCACCTTGGAAATACGGATACCTCGTGTGGCTTGGAGTGTGCCGGGATATCCAGCAAGGCGGCGTGGGCAGCGTGTTGTTCAAGGAGATCAAGCGCCGCATGAAGGAGCAGGGAGTACGGATCATCATGATCGACACGTCCGCCGACAACCAGGCGGCGATCCGTTTTTTCCGTAAGCAAGGGTTCGGCGATGTCCAAGAACACGTCTACATGACGCTTAACCTGACACGGAAGAAAAAGAAAACGCGAAAGAAAAAGCCATGACTACCCGTCGCGAAAGAGTCCAGCAGGCTATCAACCCTGAAAGGCTAAGGAAAACGTTCCTCGACCTGCTTTCCATCTATTCACCGTCCGGCAAAGAGGAAGACGTTCAGCTTTACCTGGAGGAACTTTTGTCTGGGGCGGGCTTCGCTGTGGAGCGTCAGGATGTGGAAGCGGGGCGTTATAACCTGCATGTGACCATGGGCCAGGTAGAACCACAGTTCTACCTCGTCGGCCATGTTGATACCGTTCCGGCTTGGGACTTGGGATCGTTCGGACCGGAACAGGAAGGCGGCATCATCCGCGGTCTGGGGAGCGCCGATATGAAAGGCGGATGTGCCGCCATGGTTGAGGCCTGGTTGGCTCTTGCCGAGGCCTTGCCTCCTTCGGAGCGCCCGCCCGTCGGTTTGTTGCTGGTGGTCGGGGAAGAGGAAAACGGCGACGGAAGCTTGGTCTTCCTTGAAAACTGTCAACCGCCCTGGGTCGTCATCGGTGAACCGACGGGATTGGCTGCTTGCTTCGCCCACTACGGCTACCTGGAAACGAGGTTAGTCACCACCGGTCGCCGGAGTCACTCCTCACTCCCCGAGTTGGGACACAACGCGGTTGAATCAATGCTGCGCGTTTTATTACGCCTGTGGGAAGACCCGTTATTCACGCGGGAAAAGGCGGAGATTGTGTACTCGATCCGGGAGATGAGTTCGTCCCGGGCGGGCTTTGTCGTTCCAGACCGTTGTGAAACCTGGATTGATCTCCATCTCCAGCCGGACAAAGATCCGGTCCTTCTTCAGGAGGCGATCCGTCTGATAGCAACCAATGCCTCCCCTTCCATCCCCGATCTGGATCTGCATTTGGATTTCGATTTTGCGTCGTCAGGGTACAGTCTGGGCATGGACAACCATCTCGCGCATCGTCTGCCGGCAATCTATAAGTCGCTGGGAATGCCGTTTCGTACGGAAGCTTTTCGCTCACACTCGGACGGCAACCTGTTCTTCGCGGCCGGGACAAAACCCATCATACTCGGCCCCGGGACACTGGAAGTCGCCCATACCCCCGAGGAGCGGATCTCATTCTCCGAAGTGTCCTCCGCGGCGAGCATCTACGCCGCACTCTGCCTGGAGGCCGATGACTCCGTCGTGTAACCCAGCCCGAGCACCCACGTTAATACCGGATCTCCAGAAGCGTTTGTCCGCTACCTAACGAATAAGGTTAGATCGTGAGAGCGAAGCGCAGCGGAGCTCTCCACGATCTGAACCGGCTGTTGGACGAGCCCGGTCCGGGGTGGTGGGAGTGC
>VEPB01000306.1 GCA_012026715.1 Methylococcaceae bacterium
CGCTACAAGGGCAACAGCCGGATCGAGCTGTGGCGGGCCGATGTTGCCCGCGCCCGGCTGCTTGCCGGCGTCGCCCTGGTTCAGTGATGCGTGGATCGTTGGGTCCAAACGGGATATAACCTATGACTAAGACCTTACTGCTGACGGCGCTGCTCGCGCTGATCGTCCCTGCTGCCGTTGCCGAGGAGGCTCGCCAACTGCTGGAGCACCAAACGGACGCCGATGGAGTCCGGATCAAGACCCGGGTGACGCGGGTCAATCTGCCGGTCGGCTACAAGACGCCTCTCCATACCCACGAATCCCCGGGGCCCCGCTACGTGCTCAAAGGCCGCATCAAGATCGAGGAGAGTGGCCAGAGTCACATCTACGGGCCTGGCGATGCCTTCTGGGAGAGTGGTCAGTGGATGACGGCGGAAAATGTCGGGGAAGGGGAGGTGGAACTGCTGATCACCGAGATCAACCCGGGGAAGTAGCGCTTTCATGGTCATCCTCTATGGCATCAAGCAGTGCGACACGGTCGTCAAGGCGCGCAACTGGCTGGATCTGAACGGTCGCGACTACCGCTTCCACGACTTCCGGGTGGATGGTCTCGAGCCGGAGCTGCTGGAGCGATTCGAGCGTGCCGTCGGTTGGGAAAGCTTGCTGAACCGGCGCGGCACCACCTGGCGGCAGTTGCCCGACGACCGCCGCGCCGAGTGCGACCGGCAGCGGGCGCTGGCCCTGATGCTGGAATTTCCGACACTGATCAAGCGCCCCGTGCTGGGTGTCGGCGACCGTATCCTGGTTGGGTTCTCCCCCGAAACCTACCGAGCCGCCTGTTAGTTCTCTCATTCCCACGGCGATCCCACGCATGCGCGCAACCCTCGAACTGACCGAAGAACTGATCCGCCGCGCCTCGGTGACCCCGGAAGATGCCGGCTGCATGGACCTGGTGGCCAGCCGCCTGGTGCCGCTGGGGGTTCGTTGCGAGTGGCTGAACTTTGGCGATACCAAGAACCTCTGGCTGCGTCGTGGTGACCAGGCTCCGCTGCTGGTGCTGCTGGGGCACACCGACGTGGTGCCACCCGGCGCTCGCGAGGACTGGCTGTCGCCGCCGTTCGAACCGGTCATCCGGGACGGCATGCTCTATGGCCGCGGTGCAGCCGACATGAAGAGCGGGGTGGCGGCCATGGTGACGGCGCTGGAAGCCTTCGTGGCGGAATATCCCAATCACCGCGGATCGGTCGCGGTGATGCTGACCAGCGACGAGGAAGGCGCCGCCACCGATGGCGTCGTGAAGGTGGTCGAGACCCTGCAGGCGCGCGGAGAAGCCATAGACTGGTGCCTGATCGGCGAACCGTCCAGCTTCGATGTTCTGGGCGACGTGATCCGGGTCGGCCGGCGCGGTTCCTTGTGCGGTGTGCTGCGGGTGTTCGGGGTGCAGGGCCATGTGGCCTATCCCGACAAGGTGGTCAATCCCATCCACCGGTTCGCGCCGGCGCTGCTGGAACTGACGGCCGAGCAATGGGATCAGGGCAACGAGTTCTTCCCCCCCACCAGCTTTCAGGTGTCCAACATCCATTCCGGCACGGGAGCCGAGAACGTCGTTCCCGGCCGCCTGGAGGCGCTGTTCAACTTCCGCTTCTCCACCGCCATCACCGAGGATGAGATCAAGCGCCGGGTGGCCGCCATCCTCGACAACTATGGCTTGAACTACGAATTGAGCTGGCGCCTGTCCGGCGCGCCGTTTCTGACGAGCAGGCCGGAGTTGCGGGAAGCGGTGCAGGATGCCCTGGAAAAAGTGGTTGGATTTCGCGCCCGGCCCGATACCGGCGGCGGCACTTCCGACGGCCGCTTCATCGCCCCCACCGGCGCCCAGGTGGTGGAACTGGGCGTGCTCAACGGCACCATTCACAAGGTCAACGAGCACGTGGCGGTGGCCGATATTGAACGCCTGTCGGAGATCTACCGGCAGGTGCTGGTGAATCTGCTGGCCTGAGCGGCCGCCTGGGCCGATCCCATCCTGATAAGGAGCGACGACGCGATGACTGAAGCAGCGCCTTCCCTGGTCGGCACCGAATGGCTGGCCGAGCACTTGACCAGTCCCGACGTGGTCGTGCTGGATGGCAGTTTCTTCCTGCCGGCCCAGGGCCGTGACGCCCAGGCGGAATACGGCCAGATCCACCTTCCCGGTGCCCGCTTTTTCGATATCGACCGGATTGCCGATCCGGCCAGCGATCTTCCCCACATGCTGCCCTCCGCGGACCGGTTCGCCGCGGCAGTCGGCGCCATGGGGATCGGCAACGACACCCACGTGATCGTCTACGACAGCAACTACTTCATGGCTTCGGCGCGGGTGTGGTGGACCTTCCGGGTCTTCGGCCACGACCTGGTTTCGGTGCTGGACGGTGGCGTCGAGCGCTGGCGGATGCAGGGGAGGGAGGTCGACGCCGAACCGGTGCTTCCCGAACCGCGGTCGTTCACTGCCAGTTACCGGCCGGACCTGGTGTGCGATCTGGCCCGGATGCGGGAATTGGCGGGTGGTGGTGGCGTGCAGGTTGTCGACGCCCGTTCCGCTGGACGTTTCCGCGGCAGTGAGCCGGAACCGCGGGCCGGGATTCGTGGCGGCCATATTCCCGGCAGTCTCAACCTGCCCCACCGGAGCCTGGCGGACGAGGAAAGCCGCTGTTTCAAGCCGGATCACGAACTGGCCCGCGTCTTCGAAGAAGCCGGCGTCGACGGGTCGGCGGCGGTGGTGACCAGTTGTGGCACCGGGGTTACGGCGGCCATCCTGGCCTTAGGGCTGCACCGGCTCGGCAATCGCGGGGTGGCGGTCTACGACGGTTCCTGGACGGAGTGGGGCGGCCGTGACGATACGCCCGTGGTCACGGGTTGAGCCGCGGGCGGTTTAGCGCAACCCGACGGGAAGAACGGGCGGGTTTACGGCGCTGACCAGAGGCGGGTGGCGTTCGGCGCGGTCGCCCGCCGGATGGACACCCACCAGGCCGCCATCTTCAACCCGGTTGCGGCCGCCGTTTTTGGCGCGGTATAGCGCGAGATCGGCTAAGGCCAGCAGTTCGCTGGCCGGCTGGATGCCGCGATGGGGCAAACGGTTGGGTTCGAGCGTCGCGATCCCGATGGAGAGGGCGACGGGAATGTGCTTGCCGCCGCCGTGCTTGATCTCGGCGCTCTCCACCTTGCGGCGGATCCGTTCGGCAACCTCCCGTGCATCCGATTCCGCCGCGACCGTCAGCAGCGCCACGAACTCCTCGCCGCCGTAACGCGCCAGCACGTCGTTGTTGCGCAGCTGGGTCCGGATGCAATGGGCCACCGCCACCAGGGCCAGGTCGCCGGTCTGGTGGCCGTAGCTGTCGTTGATGCGCTTGAAGTGGTCGATGTCGAGGAACAGGCAGGACAGGCATTCGCCGCTGCGCATCACCCGAGCGATCTCCTCCTCCAGACGTTGATCGAAGAAGCGGCGGTTGTTGACGCCGGTCAGGGTGTCGCGCAGGCTGGCGCGCCGCAGCAGTTCGAAGTTGACGGTGTTCTCCAGGCACACCGCCAGGATTTGCGCCAGTCGGTCGAGGAAATCCGTGGCCATCCCTTCGCTGAACCGATCCGGCTCGCGGCTGGCCAGATTCAGGCTGCCCAGCAGCCGGCCGCGTCGCACCAGGGGCAGCACGGCCATGCTGCCGGTGGCCGGATGCTCGGCCGGCGCGAACAGCCAGGCGGCGGCATCGGCCCGAAAGGGTCCCAAATACGCCCTGGTGGTGTTTTCCAGCAACTGTTTCAGCTGACTCTTTTGCCCGATCAGCTGAATTCCCGGCATCGCCTCCGGATCGACCCCGTCATCTTGCAGGATGCGTCGCAGTTCGTGGGATCCGTCCACCAGGCAAAGACCCCCGGCGTCGAGATCGAAGGTTCCCTGGGCGCCGGCCAGGGTTTGGCGGATCAGCTCGTTGAGCGAGTTCAGGGCCAACAGTTCCGACTCCAGCAGATGGAAGCGGTGCTGCTTGGCGTCGTTGTCCTGAATGCGCGCCAGCAGGGTGTTGAGCTGGTTCTGAAGAAGGGAGAGGTTGTGCTGGAGCTCGTGCAAAATGGGAACCCGGCGGTGGCTAGAAGGCTAGATTAGCACAAGGCGCCGGACTGCCGGGTCATTCGATCGTGGCTTCGGCGCTGTCGGAACTGCCGCGGTTGTCGGCCCAGATCAGCTTCACCCGGTCCCCCGGCTTTGCGTCCTTCAGCCGGAAGGCGAAATAGGGATCGCGCGACACCGCCGTGCTCAGCTGGCAATCCGCCACGATCCGGCCGTTGTGCTCCAGCCGCAGTTGCGTTATGTAATGGGCCGGCAGAATCTGTCCGGATTCCGGATCGGTGCGGCGGCCGGTTTCCATGGGATGGGTGATCAGGGCGCGCACCAGGATCTTGTCGTTCTGCCGCTTCAGGCGCAGCTTGATGGTGGACACGGGGCCGGGTTCCTCCGGGACGGTCGGGCCGATAGTTAATGACGGAATTTCCGCGAGAGCAAGCTCCGATGCAGCCATCCCGACGATTGTTTCTCCGCCTGCTGGCCGCCGTGGGGGTCCTGGCGGCGCGGCGTTCCCCCGCCGCAGCGCCGCCAGTGCCCATCGATGCGGGCGCCTTTGCCAGGGCGCTCACCGCCGAAACGGCCGGCAAGCCGTTGCGGAACAGCGCCGAGATCGCCCTGGAGGTACCGCTCATCGCCGAGAATGGCGCCATCGTGCCAATTGCCGTGGAAACGACTTTGGCCGACGTCAGGGAACTGGTGATCCTGGTGGAACGCAACCCGACGCCGGTCGCAGCCCGCTTCGCCCTCGATCCGGCTCTCGATCCCTACGTCTCGCTGCGGATCAAGATGAATGAGAGCGGCGAGGTGGTGGCTGTGGTGAAAACAGCCTCCGGTTGTTTCGGCGCTCGCAAGCGGGTGCAGGTGGTGGTGGGGGGATGCGGCTGAACGGCCGGATCAACGGCGCTTGCGGAAAAAATCCGTCAGCAACCGGGAGCAGGGTTCTTCCAGGATGCCGCCCCGCCATTCCACGCGGTGATTGAGGAAGTCCGCCTCGGCCAGGCGCAGCGCGCTGCACACCGCGCCGCGCCTGGGGTCGGCGGCGGCGAACACCAGCCGCCCGATGCGGGCGTGGACGATGGCGGTCATGCACATGGCGCAGGGCTCCAGCGTCACGTACAGGGTGCAGCCGGTCAGGCGGTAGTTGAGCCGTTCCAGGCCCGCTCGTCGCAGGGCCAGGATCTCGGCGTGGGCGGTGGGGTCGTGGAGCGCGATGGGACGGTTCCAGCCCTCGCCGATGCAGTGGCCGTCGTGGACGATGACCGCTCCCACCGGCACCTCGCCTTC
>VEPB01000025.1 GCA_012026715.1 Methylococcaceae bacterium
ATCGCCTGGTTACCGTCGACGATCAGGTAAACGTTGCACCGAAACGGCGTTTCCTGGTCGATGCCAAGCCAGTAAACCGTGTGGCTGCCGCTTTGAAACAGCACGGTCGGTTGGGATAGATCGGGAACGGTGTTTAGTCTGGTCAAGTCGATGCTATTCATCATGACACCTCACTAAAGCTTGGAGATGGGTCCGCGGGACTGAGCAATTCTGCCGGAATGATGTTCATACAGCGTGATGTATTCGCGCCGCAAAGCCTCGAACTTGGAATGGAGCCGGCTGTAGGACTTGTTCCGGATCTCCAGTTTGGCCTCCAGTTCCTGTGCCCGCTCTTGCAGTGCCAGGCGCTCGTCCAGCACGCGGTCGATCTGCTTGCGGTACATGGTGAGCGCTTGGGCCAACTGCTGATTGGCCGCCACCAGCGTCGTCATCTTGGGCTCCGTCTGATGGCGGTGATGCTCCAGTTCCGCCACCGCCGTATCCATTTCCGCACCGCTGTGTTGAAACTTTTCCAGCAACTGCACCAGCGGTTGAAACCGCTCGTCCTGCCCCGCCAGGGTCTTGACGTATTCGGCGAGCTTGCGATTGGCGATATTGACCCGCTGAAACTTGCCGGAAAGCTCAAGAATTGCCTGTTTGTACTCCTGCAATTGCTGGAGCTTTTGATCCTGCTCAGCCACCAGGGCGATCATCGACTGATAGTTGTCCAGCGGCAGCGGCGTCAACTTCTCCATGGGAGGCAAGCTGCGGGTATCCTCCAAATCAGAGCAGTGAGCTCGGATCAATTCCTGGGGACCACCCCCATCCTCCTGCTGAACCGGGACCTGCTCCAAAACCCGCTGGCGCGCCAAGGCCTCGGCATGTTCCTGCTGAATCCGGTCGAACAGCTTCACCGAGTGCTCGATAGCCGGCTGCAGGGCGGCCGCCCCTTCGGCCGGCTCGAGTTTGAAGGCCTTCAACATCGCCTCCAGAAACTCCATCCGGATCTTGACGTCCTCCCCGCCGCTCCGGCCCACCATGGACAAACCCGACACCGCACTCTCCAGAGTACGCCGGGTCGCTTCCCAGTGGCCGAAGACCCCGGCCGAGCGCTTGCGCAATCCCAGCCAGCGCCACAGCACGAACCCGAAGGCGAGCAGCAGGACGACGGCCACCTCGCCGAGGGAAAGTATCAGCAGGGTTTTCGACATGGAAGTCCCTTGGTCATGAGTCGTGCCCGCGCATTTGCACCACTACGAAAACAAGGATCGCTGTCAGCAAGACTAGTAGATTGCCCCACAACAGCACAGACAGCGCCTCCGAGAGCTCTGCCTGGTCGAACGTCAGGGCGTCCCCGCCGGCATCGTCGGACGCTCCTTCGGCCGTGTCCGTAGGGGCTGCTTTCAGAGCGACCGGCGCCGGCGCGGGGTTGGCCTTGCGCACGTTGACAGCGACGCTCTTGGCGCGCCGAAAGCCGTTGCCCACGATGACCAGGTCGAGCTCGTAGGCGCCGGCGTTCAGCGCCGGCAGCCGCAGCCGAAAACCACCTTCCGGCAGGGATTCCGGCGACAATTCCAAGCGCTCGCCGCCGCTGGCGGAGGCGAGCGAGTGCAACCGCGCCTCGGCCGTCAGGCTGCCGCCGGCCGCTGCGACATCGAGCCGGTTACCATCGCGGCTCAACCAGGCCTCGGCGGTCGCCGCGGGCTCGCCTTCGCTCACGACCGGCGGCAGCGTCACCTCGACCGACACCCCGGTCGCGATGAATACTCCGGCGTCGTCGCCTCCGCCTTCCAATGTCCAGACGCCCTGTTCCGGCCGGGTCACGCGAATCAGGCCCTCGCTCCCCCCCTCGCCACCCGCCAATCGCACGCCGGAGGGCGAACGCAGGGTCACGGCAGTCCCCGCGGAGGAGCGGCTCACCATGCGCAGTTCCTCCACGCCCGCATCCACCTCGAAGCGGCCGTTGACCACCGGCAGACGATCCGGCTGCTTGACCGCCTGGAAGATCTCCGAGAATGCCAGACCCAGGTCGCGCGGGTCCGTCACGGTCCAGGCGAAACCGCCCGATGGCCGAGCCAGCGACTGGAGAAAATCAATGTCGGATTGGTTGCTGAAGGCCAAGCCGTACAGCCGGAGACCCTGTTCAACCATGCGCGCCAGCAGAGGACCGCGCGATTCGTCGATTAACCGGCGATCCTGCTCCGGGACGCCGGTGTCCATCCGGCCATCGGTGAGCAGCACCACCAGCGGCGCGATTCCCTGCCGGCGCCGCGCCGACAGTTCCAAGGCGGCGGCCAGCGGCTCCCGCAAATTGGTAAAGCTGCCTTGCGGCACCGCCTGCCGGTCGATCAGTTCGAACAATTGCTGCTTGTTCGCCTCAGAGGCTTCCAGGAAATCGCTGAACACGACCGCCTTGGAATCAAAACCCACCAGCGCCACCCGGTCGCCCGGATCCAGCAAGGATACGAACAGCCGCACCGCCTCCAGTCGATAATTGCCAGGATCGGTTTCCAGCATGCTGGCGGAGGTATCCACCAACAGCAAAGCGTCGACCTGCGGCGCGCCCGAAACTCCCAGCGGCACCGCGAATACCGCCACGCTCCAGGCCAGGAAACGCCAGGACCATGCCCACGCCACGCGCCACGACGATTTCCGCGCCAAGCGTGACCGCGTCCAAATCGGGCGGCGCTCAGGCAAGGTCATGGCCCGAGGCGATCCGGAGGGCCACCCGCAACTGGCGGAATTGATCCGTCGACAGGCTATCCGGGAAAATCAGCAAGCGTCGGCGGCCCTTGGATCCGGACCAGGCCAGCCACACCAGCCATGGGCTCGAGACGCTGCACGCCGCCAGCGCAACGGAATGTTCCCGACCTTCGGCCGTGATCAACCGCCAAGCGCCGTCGCGAGCCACATGAATCGCGGCGATTCGCGGGGGGGCCCCGTGCCGGCGAAGTTCCAGCGCCAATGAGATCAGCACCAGAACGATGAGGACGACACGAGATTCGAGAGCGAGCGAATTGCCGAGCGCCGCGACCGCGGCGCATCCGTGCAGCCCGAGCTGAAGTTGCGCCAGCAAGCGTGAGGACTTCAGCTCAAACCTGTGAAATGGAGCGAATCTTTGCCGCAAGGTCTTCCCATTCCCGATCGGACGATTTCGATAATCCCAGGAGCAGCCCCTGCAAACGGTCATCGGGCAATTGCAGTAAGTGTTCGAACAAACGCTGCTCGGTTCCCGAAGCATAGCCGTAAGCCCCGCACAGATAGCGCTCCAGCAGCAAATCCAACTCCTTGCAGCCACGCCGGCAGAGCCAGCGCAATCGGGCCAGATCCCTTCCCCCGATCACCTCCGGAGTCCCCGCGCCGTCAGTCACCCGAGAACCGGGGGCGAACCCATGGCAAGCGGGCATCCCGCAATGTCCCGACTACCCCCCGGACACCGGATACATCGGGTGGACATCCTCTGTTGCGGACCGAAGCCGACTTCGCCGCGTCCGTCATTTCTGCCGTTCCACCAGCAGCTTCTTGATTTCGGCGATGGCCTTGGCCGGATTCAGACCCTTGGGGCAGGTGTCCGTGCAGTTCATGATGGTGTGGCAGCGGTACAGCTTGAAGGGATCTTCCAGGTCGTCCAGCCGCTTCCCGGCGGTCTCGTCGCGGCTATCGACGATCCAGCGATAGGCCTGCAGCAGCGTGGCCGGTCCCAGGTAGCGGTCGCCGTTCCACCAGTAGCTCGGGCAACTGGTGGAGCAGCAGGCGCACAGAATGCAATCGTACAAACCGTCAAGGCGTTCCCGCTCCTCGCGGCTCTGGAGCCGCTCCCGGTCGGCCGGCGGCGGGGTCTGAGCGCCGATCCAGGGCTCGATGGAGGCGTATTGGGCGTAAAAATGGGTGAGATCCGGCACCAGGTCCTTGACCACCGGAAGGTGCGGCAACGGATAGACCCGCACCACCGCCCGGCAATCATCCAGCGCCTTGGTGCAGGCCAGGGTGTTGGTACCGTCGATGTTCATGGCGCAGGAGCCGCAGACGCCTTCCCGGCAGGAGCGGCGGAAAGTGAGGGTCGGGTCGGTCTCGTTTTTGATCTTGATGAGGGCATCCAGCACCATGGGGCCACAGCGGTCGGTGTCGATCTCGTAAGTATCGAGCCGCGGATTGCCGCCCGCTTCCGGATCCCACCGGTAGATTTCGATGCGGCGCGGTCGCCGCGCGCCCGGCGGCGCGGGAAACAGCTTGCCCGGAGTGACTTTGGATGACGTCGGCAGGGCGAAGGGTCCCATGGGTCGGCTCAGTAAATTCGAGGTTTCGGAGGGAACACGTCGACGTCCCCGGTCAGCGTAAACAAGTGTACCGGCCGGTCGTCCAACCGCACCCGGCCGTCCTCATCCAACCAGCTCAGGCTGTGCTTGAGCCAGTTTTCGTCGTCCCGCAGCGGAAAATCCTCGCGCGCATGGGCTCCGCGGCTTTCCTCCCGGCTGAGGGCGGCGTGGACCGTCACCACTGCCTGCTGCAGCAGATTTTCCAGTTCCAGCGTCTCCACCAGGTCGGTGTTCCAGATCAGGGATCGGTCGGATACCCGGACTTCGGCGAAGCTGTCGACCACATCCTGCAACTCGGCAATACCCTGGCGCAACACCTCGCCGCTCCGAAACACGCTGGCGTGGCTCTGCATGCAGCGATGCATGGCCAGGCGGATATCCGCCGTGGGACGGGAGCCCCGGGCATTGCGGCAGCGGTCGAAACGGGCGAGGCAGCGGTCGATCGGATCACCCGACAGCGGCTTGTGGGGCTCCCGGCGCTTGACCAGCTCGGCGCAGCGGATCGCGGCGGCGCGGCCGAACACCACCAGATCCAGCAGCGAGTTGGAGCCGAGCCGGTTGGCGCCATGTACCGACACGCAGGCCGCCTCGCCCACCGCCATCAGGCCCGGAACCACCGCTTCCCGGTCGTCGCCCCGGCGGGTCAGCACCTCGCCCCGGTAATTGGTGGGAATGCCGCCCATGTTGTAATGCACCGTCGGCAGCACCGGGATGGGCGCCCGGGTGACGTCGATGCCGGCGAAGATGCGGGCGCTCTCGGCGATGCCCGGCAGCCGCTCGTGGATCACCCTCGGGTCCAGATGCTCAAGATGCAGATGGATGTGGTCCCGATCCGGCCCAACGCCGCGGCCCTCACGGATCTCGACGGTCATGGCTCGGCTCACCACGTCGCGTGAGGCCAGGTCGCGGGCATGGGGGGCGTAGCGGTCCATGAAGCGTTCACCGCCGGAATTGGTCAGATACCCGCCCTCCCCGCGCACGCCCTCGGTGATCAGGCAACCGGCGCCGTAGATGCCGGTCGGATGGAACTGCACGAATTCCATGTCCTGCAGCGGCAAACCGGCCCGCAGCGCCATGGCGTTGCCGTCGCCGGTGCAGGTATGGGCCGAGGTGCAGGAAAAATAGCAGCGGCCGTACCCCCCCGTCGCCAGGAGGGTCATGTGAGCTCGGAAGACATGCAGGGTGCCGTCGTCCAGCTTCCAGGCCAGCACCCCGCGGCACTCGCCGTCCTCCATCAGCAGGTCGAGGGCAAGAAACTCGATGAAGAACTCCGCCTCGTGCTTGAGGGACTGCTGGTAGAGGGTGTGCAGAATGGCGTGGCCGGTCTTGTCGGCGGCGGCGCAGGTGCGCTGGGCGGTGCCCTCGCCGTAGCGGGTGGTCATGCCGCCGAAGGGCCGCTGGTAGATCTTGCCGTCGTCGGTACGGGAAAACGGGACCCCGTAGTGCTCCAGCTCGATCACCGCCGGCACCGCCTCGCGGCACATGTATTCGATGGCGTCCTGATCGCCCAGCCAGTCGGAACCCTTGATGGTGTCGTACATGTGCCAGCGCCAATCGTCCTCGCCCATGTTGCCGAGCGCCGCGCTGATGCCCCCCTGGGCCGCGACGGTATGGCTGCGGGTGGGGAACACCTTGGTCAGACAGGCGGTTCGAAGGCCGCGCTCGGCCAATCCCAGGGTGGCTCTCAACCCCGCGCCGCCGGCCCCCACCACCAGGGCGTCGTAACGATGGGTGATGACTTCGTACCCCTTGGCCATGTCAACCACCCACCAAGGCGATGCGCAGCGTGGCGAAAGCTGCCGTCAAAGCCACGAAGGCCAGGATCAGCTTGACCGCCACCACAGCCAGCATCTTGGCCCAGTCCAAATGGACATAGTCTTCGATGACGACCTCGATCCCCAGGGATGCATGGAGCGTGGTCAGCAGAATGCAGGACAGCAGCAACACGGCGTTCCAGGGAATGCCGATCCAAGCCACCACCTGGGCGTATCCGGCATCGGGCCAGTGCGCCACCGCAACCGCCAGCCACAGGCTCAGGGGAACCAAGGCCACCGAGGTCACCCGCTGACGCCACCAGTGGTGGCTGCCTTCTCCCGCCGCTCCCAGCCCGCGGGCCCGACCCAACGGGGTCTGATAAGTGCGCGCCATTGGTTCAGCTCAGGTAATAAACCATGGTCACCAAGGCCGCGGTGGCCATCAGTTCCAGCACGGCGTGAGTTGCCAGGGCTTGCTTGCGAAATCCGAAACCAGTGTCCCACACCAGATGGCGGATGCCGTGGCAGAAATGAAACAGCAGGGCGACGATCCAGGCCCAGACCAGCAATCGGCCCGGCGTGGCCTGCAAGACCTGCTGCACCCCGGCATAGGCCTGAGGCCCCTGGGCGGCTTTCATCAGGCATATCGCCAACCCGATCAATCCGGCCAGCAACGCGACCCCAGTCAGGCGATGGGTGATGGACAGCAAGGCCGTCAAGGGCAGTCGGTATACCTGCAGATGGGGGGAAAGCGGTCGCTCGTGCATCCTGAAACCACCGATGGTTCGTGACGGGACTGATTCTGCCGGAAGTTATACCGCGAACGGCCCGGCCAACGCTACCGGAGGCGGACCGCCTTTTTGCTCCGATCTGGTGCCGTTGCCCTGCCATCCTCCTGCATTGCGAACACAAGCCCCAGGCCAACCTTCATAACCGACTGATTTTACGAAGGGCTACCGGCACGTCCGCAACCAACCGCGGCGATCCGTTACCAACGCATTGATTCAGCGCTTCCGGCAAAGCCGGTTTCGATGGGTCGTCCGAGGCAGGATCGTGCTCGCGCGATCCGGTGTTTGCGATCGGTTGATGCATGGCACTCCTCCCGGCCACGCCGGCAAGGCCTAGCAATGACCTCGATCGCCGATAAATCGGTCCACCTCGGGCCGTTGCGGCATCGCCGCTGCCGCGCCCCGCAACTGCACGGACAGCGCCGCGGCCGCATTGGCCCGGACCAGAGCCACCTCCAGCGTCTGTCCGGCTTCCAGCCCAGCCGCGAGATAGCCGGAAAAACAGTCGCCCGCGCCGGTGGTGTCGACTACCGCGAGCGGGTGCCCTGCTAACGCAAGATATCGCTCGTCCCTCAGCGCGGCACAGCCCGCCGCGCCGAGCGTTACGACCAGTGCCTGGTTCGACTGGAGTCGGAGGGCGTCGCGACCCCGACGCAGTCCATCGGGTTCGCCGGCGACCGCTGCCGACAGGCCGGTAAACGCGGCAAATTCGGTTTCATTGACCACGATGACATCGGCCAGGGCAAACAGGTCGCGCGCCGCATCATCGGCCGGCGCGGGATTGAACAGCGTTAGCGCGCCGCGCTCGCGCGCGTGTCGAAAGGCGGTGGCTACCACCTCTGCCGACGTCTCCCACTGGGCAACACACACATCGCCGGCTTGCATCGGAAGCGCCATGACGGCGGCCGGCTCGATTCGGAGATTGGCCCCGGGAATCACCACGATGCGGTTGTCACCGCCGGCAACGGTGACCGCGGCGAATCCGGTGGCATCGCGAACCGTGGCCACGTTCCCGATATCAACCCCATAATCGGCCACGGCGCGGCGCAAAGGCTCGCCCATGGGGTCGTCGCCCACAGCTCCCGCCAACACGGTCCGGGCACCGGCCTTCGCGGCCGCGACGGCCTGATTGGCGCCCTTCCCGCCCAGCTGGCGCTCCCAGCCCTGCCCTACGACAGTTTCCCCGGTCGCCGGAAACCGCTCGGCGAAAACCAGGAAATCCGCATTGAGGCTGCCTACCACGAAAACCGTCATCTCCGGTGCTCCATCGCCCCCTGAACCGGCAATCCCATCAAGTGGCGGCGCAGGATTTCCAGCGACCATTCCGCCGCCGCCCGCTGGCGCCGCTCGCCGACGGCGATGAGTTTCACCTCGGCCCAGGCGGTTGCGCCAGCCCCCGAGATGGCCACCGTCAAGTCATGGCGGTCGTCCGAATCGAACTGCGCGATCAGGTAATCCACCCCGACTTGCTTCCTTTCGCGGTCCAACAGCCCGGCCAACGCCTCCCGCCCTTTGCGGTCATTGGCGAACGGCGCCGCATCCCAACCGGCGCGGCATGCGAGCCGTTCGAGGGTCGCCACTCGCGATTCCAGGAACCAGGACCGTCCCAGGCAGCGCCTTCCGATCTCGCCGCCGCTCACACATTCCAACGCGGCCAGCGTCGAGCCGCCGGTCCGCAGCAGTTGGCCCAGGCTCTCGATCGGATCCGGCGCCTGCTCCGGGGATCGCCAGCGTGCCACCACCGCGCTGCCGATGGCGTCGTGAACCGCATCCGCCAGCATCGTCAGCGGGTCGTCTTCGTACCCCAAGGGAAACTGCAGTTTGACGTCTACGACCGGCGACGACGCCCGAAATCCTACGCGCACGTCCTTGGGCAAAGCCAAACGGTCGGTGATCTCCTGCAGATTCGATTCGCCCAATCCCATGGTGCGCAGGGTGACCAGAATCTCGGGCCTGAGCCGGAACCCCTGCCGCAGACGCGGCTCGATGCTGTGCTTGAAGATTTGTCGCATCTCCTCGGGCACCCCCGGCAGGAAGCCGAGCCGGCAACCACCCTGCGTCGCCCAGAACCCCGGCGCGGTGCCCCAGTGGTTGTCGAGCCTCTCCGTCCCTTCGGGCAGCAGCGCCTGCCGCCGGTTGGAGGCCGGCATGGCCCGTCCCAACCGCTGGTAGCGGTGCTCGATCTGCG
>VEPB01000341.1 GCA_012026715.1 Methylococcaceae bacterium
CCGGGTGTTCCAGATGTGGCTGCCGGCCGCAGAGAAAATCAGGTCGTTGCGGTACATGTACTGGACTTCCAGCTCGCCGCCGATGGCGCGGTTCTGCCCATACAACTGCTTGTTCTCGAACCGCAGCGCGGTGTTGACCTGGACCCGCCAGCGCGCCCCCGGCGAATACGCGCTACTGAGGTAGAAGCTGGTGGCTTGGTCCTTGCCCAATTCCAGGTAGTTGACCTCGCCGCTGACACTGGCGCCCGGCAGGGGCGTGACCGAACCGCCACCGAACACGCCATAACCGTCGTCGCCGCGGCCTCGGGTCGCCCGCTGGCCGCCGAAGTAGTAGCCGAAATCATCGCTGGGCTTGACGTGGAAACTGGACTTCAACAGGGTCTGATGGCCCAGGGCGAGGGATGTATAAAAGCGTTCGCGGAAAGTCGGGAAGGGATTGCGCGGCCGGTATTCCTCGTAGCTGGTGCGCAGCCTGATCTTCTTGGTGAGGTCCAGCTGGCCGGACATCCAGACGTTTTCCAGGGCACCCCGGTCGGTGCGGTAAGTTCCGGAGGCCGTCCCCTCGTACGGCCAGCCATTCGCCCCGCCGAGTCGGCCGGTGGCGGTGAAACCCAGATTGAAGCGGTCCACCGCCTGGCGGTACTTGAAGCGCTGGTAGCCGGCGCGCAGCTCCAGGGTATCCACCGTCACTGGCGACCAGGGATGATCCCAGTGCAGATCCAGCCGCTGCGCCAGATCGCCGCCGAACAAATAATCCCCGCTCACCGACAGGGTGTGATCGATGCGGCCCGGCCGCCCGCCGTAGAGATTCACTGACAGCCCGCCGTGGCTGTAGCGGTAGTCGCCGCCATCCAGATAGTAGAAGCCCAGGTTGTCGGTGCGCTGGAACCGGCCCAGCTTGAAAGCTGACCCCCAATCCCTGACATCCTTGCGCACATAGGCCTGGTAGAGCTTGCCCCGGCTGTCGTTCTGCAGATCGCTCAGGCGGCCCATGCCATCCACGGCGGCGTGGAGGTCGAGGTCGTCGTTGTCGTAGAAAAACTGGCCCCAGGATTCCCCAAAAAACCGCCCATCCAGGCTGTATCGGTTGTCCACCTGCACCTTGTTGCGGAGGGAACCGCTCCAGTGGTCGTCGCCGAGCACCGGCGACGGCAGCAGCGCGCACGCCAGCAGCGCACCCACGGTACGATTCGGCGCAACGAATCGGGAGAGCCCGCGCAGAGCCCTTGGCGGCGTCACGGTGGTCGACAGGATCTAGGAAAAGGATGCGCGGTCGTCGATGTAAAACTCGCCGCCCTGACGTTTCTTCCACAATGCCCAGCCCACCAGCGACCCCACCGCCACGATGCAACTGCCGCAGGCCGCGCAGCGCCCTTGTTGGGGCACGCTGCAATTCACCGAAACCGCGATATGGCCGGCCGCCATGCCGGCACCCGCCAGCCATGGAACACTGCGGGCCAACAGCTGCCGGGATCGGGAGGTAAGCCGGTCGCTTTCAGCGATGGTCACGATCCGTTCTGAAATCAGTTCTGACATGGCTTTAACTCCGGGTGGTGTTTCGCATTTCTTGTTATATCGCCGACCTTCGGATCAACAATTCGCCGCCTCTAGCGCGGCGCTGGCGTCCTCCCAGGTGCGTGCGGCGGCATCGCTGGCCTGCTGCGCCTGGGCAGCCTTGGATGCCAGGCGGTCCCGCTTGAACTCGGCCTTCTCCTTGCGGATCGCGGCCCGATCCAACTTGCGCCGGAGCTTGGGCTTGGCCGCGTCGGTGGCACTGTCATAGGCCTCCTGGGCTGCGGCTAGCGCATCGGCGGCCGCTGTCAGGGCGGATTCAGCCTTGCCGAGCCGGTTCATGGCCAACTTCAGGCGCCGTTCCGCCGATGATTTGCGCGTTGCGGCCCGGCGTTCCACCTGCTTGGCCAACCGCAAGGCCGCCTTGGGCTTGTAGTCGGGCCCCGGATCCGACAAGGTCAGGCTGTCCTTGGGCTCCTGCAGCTCGAACACCGCATAGCCCGCGACGCCGGCCTTTTGCGGCTTCACGACCAGTGGCACGATGCCGGTGTTACGCCAGCTGCCTGCCTGCATCTGCGCCACTCTCACCGCACTCGGCGCACACGCGGCCCCCCGATAAGGCAGTTTCACCAGCGCGGACTGGCCGTTGAAATCGGATACCGTCGCGCGGTTCTGGTCGGTCAGTCGGATGCTATAGAGATCCGACTGGGAAACTCCCAAGCCGCTGGCCGCCAGGGTTTCCCGCTTGAAGGCGGTCATCGGCTCGACTTCCGCCTCGATCCGATCCTGCTTGAACCCGGCGTTGTTGCCGGAAGACGCCGGAGCCGCCAGCGCCAGGCCTTTCAGGGCGGCACTGGCGGTGGGCAGGTTGAAGCTGTAGATACCGCCGCCGCCCAGCTTCTCGCCCAGCAACGTCTTGTCGCCGTCATCGCTGACCCCCATGAAGGCTAAGGCCTGGTCCAGGCTGGCGGCGGCCCATTGCCCGCCTCCCAAAGTGGCCGTATCGGCATTCAGGGCGGTCATGGAAGGATCGATCTTGCTGGCATAGAGCACGTCGGCCATGCTGACGGTCAGTTTCTGGTCGGTGCCGATCTTGTAGTAGGGCTGATCCAGCACCATGACCTTCTCATCCACCAACCGCTGATCCACCTGGTCGGTCATCACCTTGATGTTCTTGCTGCCGAACAGGCCTTTCTCGGTCAACGCCGAACTGTAGGAGCCGTTTTGCTTCTTGTCGTGGCAGTCGATGCAGGGCACCGCAGCAACCGACGGCCGGGTGTTGTGGGAGACCAGGTATTCGTTGGATTCCAGCCAGACCATCTGTACGTTGGGGGAGGCGTAGCCCTTGGCCTCCAGCAGTTTGTCGTAAGCGGCCTTGAGCGCCTTGATGCCCGGATACACCTCCTCCGGCTTGAATTTGGGACCCCAGCCATAGAAGGCGTAAGCGCCGACCGGGCCGTAATCACCTCCGCTCAACTCATAGGCTTTACCGTCCGCATCCTTGATGGCGAGCTTGGTGACGTTACCGCCGGCATCTTTGGTGTGATCGAACACCTGCTCCAGCTCATGCATGGCCAGCACACGGCCACTCACCTTGTCGCGCCAGAAGTAACGGAACTGGTAGGTGGCGTTGTAGGGCACCACTTTCAGTTTGCCGTCGGGACTGCGCCGATAGCGGTAGAAAACCGCCATGTCGGTCTTGCCGTCGTAAGTCTTGAGGTTGTTGATGTGACAGGTCTGGCAGCCGACCACATCCAGATGAACCTGGGTCACCTTGGTGAGGGAGTCGGACGGATAGCCGGTCATGAAACCGTCGTGGGTCCAGCGCACCTTGTGAGTCTCCAGCAAGGACGCCTGACCGGAGGGGTTGGCTTTGTGCTTGGCTTCGTCGTGGCAGTATTCGCAGGACTTGGCGCCGGGCCGGTAGTCCAGGTCGCGCCGCATGTCGATATCGGAATTGCCCTTGGGGAAGTCGTGGCTGGCATCCAGCGACACGTTGCTGTACTCCGGCCGATAGTAGATGCCCTGGGTATGGCAGCCGCTGCAGTTGTCCAGCACCCGGGCCTCCTCGTTGTTCTCGGTGAAGGTCTTGCCCTTGTGGACGTCGTCCTTGGGGTCGTCGACCAGCAGCCCGTTGGCACCCAGGGTGGGCTTGGCATCGGTTCCGAAACCGAAGAAGCCGCGACGGTCCTGCTCCAGCCACCAGCCGTGGCATTGCCAGCAATTGTCGTTGGCCGGGAATTTGCGCATCGGGATCACCACTTTACCGGCGCCGTCGAAGGCTTCGGCGCGCCAGTGCACGATGGGCTTGCCGTCGGTACCCAGGCTCAGGCTGGCGCTACCGTCGCTGCCGACCGTGCGCTCGAAGCTGACCAGGTTCAGCCCGTCGGCGCTGTCCGGTTTGAGGTTGAGGAATTCCAGCAGCGCAGTCGCGCCTTCGCGGAACAGCCCCTGGCCGATCAGGCCGCTGTTGCGGGTGCTCCACCAGGCGCCGAACGGAGCGGACGGGGTCTCCTTCAGATCATTCGCATACCAGTCGGTGGTGCTGACCTTGCCGACATTGCTGCCCGGAAAAATCTTGAGCTGGGTGTAGTCGGCATGACACATGAGGCAGTCGTTTTCCAGCACCCCGCTCTTCTTCCAATCCCAACGGGCGATGGAATCGGGATCTGCGGCCACATCGTTGTTGGCGTCGGTGCCACGGTTGAAATAGTCCCCGTCCAGGTTGGCGATCTTGGAGTCTGCCTTGAGATCGAAGCGGATGCCGTCGCGATCCTTCTCCGACCAGCCGCCGCCGGTGTGACAGGAGGCGCAGTCCTTCACCATGCCGGCGACGCCCCAGTCGCCCACCCAGCCGTCCACCGCAGTGGCGCTCTTCTTGGCCAGAAACGCCGGTCCCATGCAGTTGAACCCCCCCAGGTATCCGGGCGAACTCAGCTGGCTCCAGCGGCCGCGGCGCGAACCGAAAGCATCGTCGGCCTCGTCCCGGCCCCGCTCGAAATGGTCGCCGTGGGAGATGCCCTCGTAATCGTGACAACCGCCGCTGCCGATGCCACAGCTGTTGCGGGGACTGTAAGGCTTGCCGCTCTGCAACACATGCACGCCTTCCTCGTCGACCAACGGCACCGCCGGGTGCAGGGTGACCTTGTCGATCAAGTTGGCGGCGTCAGCCCCAAACGCGAAAGGGGTGACGATCAATTGGAGAGAGATCAGCCAAAAACCGGCTAAGGTGCGGTAGCTCATGGGATCGTGCCATACGTTTCTTGGTGTCCGGGCACTATCCCGGCACATTTTGGCTAAGTTAATTCAAGAATCACGCCAAATCAGAATCGTTCATATCGCAATGTTTTATATGCCGCCAATCGAAGGGACGCCCACATCAGCTGCGGCACATGCCACACAGATACGGCAAATGACACACAAAAGCCGCGCATCGCCCGAACCCGCAGCCTTGAAACCAAGAAACGTCTGAGCGCGCTTTCCTCCCGCACCGAGTCAGATCGTCGACTTTTCTCAACGCCCCGACCAAACTCGCGGCAAATCCCGTAGGCACTACGTGATTTGCCGCACTTCGATTTACCAACCCCTGCGCAACCACCCATAACAAATTGACTTAATTGAAAATTCCAATCACTACGATAAGGCGCGAATTTTGCTTGATGGGTTGCGAGCCGGCATCGCCGACTTTTAGCGCAACCGACGAACAACCGCACGAACTCCGGGAGATACCGGGACCGGGCAGTTCAAGGTCATCAACAACAACAACACCAACACCAAAAGGAAAAACATGAACCAACACAAGACGCCTCCGTTCGGCAGCCGTGTGCTGACCGCGGTGACGGCGACGCTGCTGGCCTTTTCCACGTCCCAAGTGGTAGCGGACAAGCCGGCATTGTCTGCTAGCGCCAAGTACAACAAGAAGTCCGGGGTAGTCACCATCAAGGGCAAAACGGCGAAAACGCTGCCGGCGCAGTCGACCGTGTCCATATTCGATGCCACAACCGCCAACCCCCTGTACATTCTAAAAACCGGCCCCAAGGGCACCTTCAGCTATAGCGTTCCACGTACCACGCCGCCCTGTACGGTGCGGGTATCGGCCGGCGGTTCTGAAATCGCGATCAGGGTGGCCGGCACCGGCGAGGCCTGCCGCAAGGCTCCGACGTGCTCGATCACCGGCCCCAGCGTCACCTCCTATACCGGCAAGGCGGACATCTCTTTTGCCGCTACCGCGAAAGCCAAGAAGGGCAGTTCGCTGAGCTATGCCTGGAGCTTGAGCGATGGCGCCACCAGTGACCAGGCCAGTTTCGACCACAGCTTCGCCAATCCGGGCAACTATCGCGCGGACGTCACCGTCGCCGATGCGGCCACGGGATTGAGCTGCTCCGACAGCATCACCGTCTCCGTCGCTCCCGACCTGACCAATGCCGGCCTGCCGGCCAACGCGGTTCCCCAGGCCGACGCACCCTCGTCAGACCCGGCCAGCCCGGAAGGCCGCAAGGGCGATAAAGACAGCTTCGTGGTGCTGCCCTACGACGACATGGGCATGCAGGGCGCCGGCAGTTCGGTCAACCTGCCCTACAACCCCTACCTCGGCTATAACTCGCTGAACGCCCAGGTGCTGAAGAAAGTCGAGCACAAACCGGTCGTGTTGGATGGCGCCGCGGTTAGCGTGTTCTACTCGGCCGGCTCGAACCCCAACGATCCTGCCGGCGCTGGCTCCGTCAACTCCACCAGCCAGAACTGGTTTGCGGACACCAAGGAGCCGGGCTCCAACTGGGATCCTGCAACCTCCATCTCGTCCCCGCTGGATGCCAAGGGGAATTCCACCAATACCGTGGAGCGGCCGGTGGACATCAAGTTCATCGACGGCCACAACTACAACAGCGACAAGGCCGTGGTCCGCAAGACCGAGATGTGGGACCACATCCGCTCCCCCATCGACGAGGCGATCGATCCCACCGCACCACGCGCCGGGATTTCCAACATCGATCCGCAGAACCGCTATATTCCGGCGGAACCGCGGCGTCTGACCCACCCTGACGAAGGCGTCGTCGGCAGTTCCGATTCGGCGGCCGGCCGCCGCGCCATGCCGGGCATCGACGGACCCTACGCCAAGAACGACCCGCAGCAGATTTCCGCTTACAACACCCAGTCGAAGACCTTCGTCGCCCAGTTCCTGCCGGCGACCCCGGTGGACGACAAGGGACGTATCAATCCCTATCCGCTGATGCGGGTGGAAGCCAAGGAAGGCAATGCCGTCGTGGCCAAGACCGACGCCGTGTTCAGCGCCGCCGACGAAGTGGGCTGCAAGCAGTGCCACAGCAAGGGCGGCATCGGTTCCGACGACAGCATCTGGCGTACCCCGGTCACGGAAGCCGAACTGACCACCGCCGACGGCAAACCCGGCCCCGCCACCGGCGCCGGCAGCTTCCCGGACGGCGCCAATCCGGCCGCACCGTGGCCGGGCGCCATCCACAAC
>VEPB01000100.1 GCA_012026715.1 Methylococcaceae bacterium
AGGCTCCGGCGATGCCACTGTCAGCGCCACGGAGACCTTGGGCTTCGGCGGCGTGGCAGGGTTTGATTCGACCCTGGAAGGCAAGGCCATCGATGCCGCCATCGTCAATCTGATGAACAATGTGGTGAAGACTCTGGATGCGCGGCGCGCTTCGCTGCGCTAAACCGGTAACTGCCATGGATGAGGGGAGAACTGCAGCACGGCACCAATGGCTGCCGGTCGCCATGGTATTGGCCTTAAGCTTGGCTGGCTGCGCGAAACCGGGCCTGTACGATTGGGGCGATTATGAGGACCAACTGGCCGACCGTTATGCGAAGGAGGACGCTGCCGGCTCGGAACTGGCTTTGCGCGAGCAGATGGCCCGCTACCAGACCGGCGGCAGGCGCGCACCGCCGGGGCTCTACGCCGATTATGGCTTTTTGCTGTTTCGCCGCGGCGAGGATGCCGGCGCCATCGCTTATTTCGAAAAGGAAAAGCAGATCTACCCGGAATCCCGCGCGCTCATGGACAAGCTGATCGAGAAGGTCCGTCAGAAGTCGCAGCCCAAGCCGGAGCCGACCGATGCGCCGGTGGTTCCGCAGGAAGGCAAGCCATGAGCCGCATGATCAGGCTGGGTGTCCTCCTGCCGGCCATGCTGCTGGCCGTTACCGGCTGCGCCTCGCTCCACAAGAGGACCGACATGAACGCCTTCAATGCCCACCGGCCGCGGTCCATCCTGGTGGTGCCGGTGGTGAACGAGACGACCGAGCTGAGCGCGCCGGGGGTGTTCATGTCCACCATCACCGCTCCCTTGGCCGAACGCGGCTATTACGTGTTTCCGGTCTATCTGACGGAAATCCTGTTCCGCGACTTGGGGCTCAGCGAGGCGGGCCATATTCACCAACTGCCGCCGCAGCGGTTTTACGAGCTGTTCGGCGCCGACGCGGTGCTGTTCGTGACGATCAAGGACTGGAGCACGAAGTACATCGTCATCAACTCGAGTGTCGTGGTCTCGATGCACTATCAGTTGAAGGACACCCGCACCGGCGAGGTGCTGTGGGAACGCGATGGCGGCGCCGTCCACAGCTCGGGCGGCGCGGCAGGCGGCAATCCCCTGGCGATGCTGGTCGTCGCCGCCGTCAGCGCGGCGGTGAATGCGGTCGCCACCGACTACCGCCCGTTGGCCCGCCAGGCCAATGGCCTGGTCTTCCTGCCGCCGAAAGGGCTGCCGGCCGGTCCCTACCATCCCAAGTACCAAATGGATGGCGCCGAATTTGAGTAGTCTGAAGCAGTGCCGACTTCCGGCCTTGATCGACTCCGCCGCCACGCCGAGCTGTAGGTATCGGGAGATCCGATGAACATCCAGATCAAATCGCTGCTGTTGGGTTTCGGCGCCGCCCTTGGCCTGCTGGCGCTCGCCGCCATCGCCCTGTTCTGGTCAGCCGCGGGCGAGGTTCCCGGCGTGTTCCGCGAGCAGCGGTTGCCTTCCGGCAAGGTGGTTCAGGTGACGTCGTTCCTGCTGACCTGGGGGGATGACCATGGCGAGCGCCTGTCTCATCTCGATCAGTTCGCCCTGGAATATGTTGCCACCCATCCGGATGCCGAACCGGCGGAGAAGGATGCCGAAGCACGGGAAGTGTTCGAGCTGATCCGGCCGGTGTCGGAACTGTGGGGTTTCGACTCGGCATCGGTGGCCGCCTTCCGCCAGGTGAAGCGCAAGGGGGCTTACGATCTGTTCCTGTTTTCGCGGTCGCCGGACGGCGACTGGTCGTTCAACCACTTGCAACCCAAGGTCTTCATCAACGATTAGCCGCGTTTCTGCGGAATTCCCGCTGCTGTAGCCCGGCAATCGTCAGGTGGATCGATCGGGCGACATCGCCGATCTGCAAGGGCGTGGTCGTGGCTTTCTCCGGTGTCGCGGCCTGGTTTTCTGATCGGTGGTGGGGCTATTGTGGTTCGGCTTCCCGGCGCCAGCTGCGGTAGGCGGCGAGGGTCGCTTCCCGGCTGGTTTTCAGATCGGCAACCGGCAGCGGATAGGCGGTTCCCAGCGCCAGTTTGGCATCTTTAAGCACGCCCGCGGGCGCCGTCCATGGACAGTGGATGTAGCGGTTGGGCAACCGGGCCAGTTCCGGCAGCCACTCGCGGACGTAGTTCCCCGCCGGATCGAAGCGTTCGCCCTGCAGCACCGGATTGAAGATGCGGAAATAGGGCGCCGCATCCGCTCCGCACCCAGCGCTCCACTGCCAGCCCAGGGTGTTGTTGGCGAGGCTGGCGTCCACCAGCGTGTCCCAGAACCAGCGTGCGCCTTCCAGCCACGACAGCCGCAGGTTCTTGGTCAGGAAGGAGGCTGCCACCATGCGCACCCGGTTGTGCATCCAGCCGGTCCGCCACAACTGGCGCATGCCGGCGTCCACCAGCGGAATGCCGGTCTTTCCCCGCTGCCAGGCCTGCAGCAGGAGCGGATCCGGCTCCGCCCACGGGAAACGTTCGAAGCGGCGGTCGAGGGGTTGTCCGACGGTTTCCGGGAAATGGAATAGCAGATGGTGGGCGAAGTCGCGCCAGCCCAGTTCCCGCAGCCAGGTGTGCGCGGCGCTGCGGATCGGCGCGTCAGTTGCATCCGTCAGCCGCTGTTCGATGGCGGCCACGATCTGGCGCGGGCCGATTTCGCCGAAATGGAGGTG
>VEPB01000141.1 GCA_012026715.1 Methylococcaceae bacterium
AATTCCTCGCGAATGCGCCGTTCGAGCCGGTCGTCGTCCCCCGCCAGGCTCTGCAGGGCCAATTCCAGGCGCGCCAGCCGCAGCGACTGGCGCCAGCCGACGATCAGTTGTGCCGACAGGATCAGCACCAAGAGCAACGCTATGGCGGCGAGCAGGCTGTCGGCGTCGGGCAGGGGCATGGGATGGACGAAAAGCTGGGGGCGGTTCGGGCGGAGCCATTCTAGCAGGCCTGCCCGGCCACCAGTCGGTTGCGGCGGGATTTCCGCGCGAATCGGGCGCTGAATGCAAAAAGGCCCGGAACGATCCGGGCCTTTCGTGACTCCCCGCAGGGAGGACGGCGATCCTGTGGCCTACTTCTTGGCTGCCGCGTTGCGCTCGTTCACTTCCTTGATGACTTCGTCCGCCACGTTCTTGGGGCAGGGCATGTAGTGGGAGAATTCCATGGAGAACTGGCCGCGGCCCGAGGTCATGGTGCGCAGATCGCCGATGTAGCCGAACATTTCCGACAGCGGCACTTCCGACTTGATGCGTACGCCGGAAACGCCGGCGTCCTGGGACTTGATCATGCCGCGGCGGCGGTTGAGGTCGCCGATCACGTCGCCCACGTGGGCATCCGGGGTGAAGGTGTCCACCTTCATGATGGGCTCCATCAGCTGCGGCGCGCACTTCGGTATGGTCTGGCGGAACGCGGCCTTGGCGGCGATTTCGAAGGCGATGGACGAGGAGTCCACGGCGTGGAAGCCGCCGTCCGTCAGGATGACCTTGAAATCCAGCAGCGGGAAGCCGGCCAGCACGCCCTTGTCGAGCATGCTCTTGAAGCCCTTGTCCACGGCCGGCCAGTATTCCCGGGGCACGTTGCCGCCGGTGACCGCGGATTCGAACTGGTAGCCGGTACCCGGCTCGCCCGGCTCGATGGTGTAGTCTATCTTGGCGTACTGGCCGGAACCGCCGGTCTGCTTCTTGTGGGTGTAGCTGTCCTCGACCCGCTTGGTGATGGTTTCCCGGTAGGCCACCTGGGGCTTGCCGACGGTCACTTCGACGCCATGGGTCCGCTTGAGGATGTCCACCTTGATGTCCAGGTGGAGTTCGCCCATGCCCTTGAGGATGGTTTCGCCGCTTTCCTCGTCGGTGGAGACGTGGAAGGAGGGGTCCTCTGCGACCATCTTGCCCAGGGCGACGCCCATCTTTTCGTTGGCGGCCTTGTCCTTGGGGGCGATGGCGATGGAGATGACCGGATCGGGGAACACCATGGGCTCCAGGGTCGCCGGCTTGTCCGGATCGCACAGGGTGTGGCCGGTCTGCACGTTCTTCATGCCCAGCACCGCCACGATATCGCCCGCCTGGGCCGAATCCAGCTCGTTACGGGAGTTGGCGTGCATTTCGACGATGCGGCCGATGCGCTCGGTTTTGCCGGTGTAGGTGTTGAGCACGGTGGTGCCCTTTTCCAGGCGGCCGGAGTAGAGGCGCAGGAAGGTGAGGGCGCCGTAGCGGTCGTCCATGATCTTGAACGCCAGCGCGCGCAAGGGGCGATCCGGATCGACGATGGCGTGCTCGCCGGTTTCGTTGCCTTCCAGGTCCACTTCCGGCTGTGGATTGACTTCGGTGGGGTTGGGCAGATAGTCGATCACGCCGTCCAGCACCAGCTGCACGCCCTTGTTCTTGAAGGACGAGCCGCAGAAGGTGGGGAAGAAGTCCAGCTTGATGGTGCCCTTGCGGATGCAGCGCTTGAGGGTGTCGATGTCCGGTTCGACGCCTTCCAGATACTTCTCCATGACCTCGTCGTCCTGCTCGATGGCTTTTTCCACCAGTTCGGCGCGCCAGGTCTCGACGTCATCGGCCATGTCGGCGGGAACGTCCTCGATGTGGTAATTCATCGGATCGCCGGAGTCGTCCCAGATCCAGGCCTTGCGGGTCAGCAGGTCGACCACGCCGGAGAAGGTTTCCTCGCGGCCGATGGGCAGGGTCATGACCAGGGGGTAGGCGCCCAGCACGTCCTTGACCTGCTTCACCACGCGGTAGAAGTCCGCGCCGGTGCGGTCCAGCTTGTTGACGTAGATGACGCGGGCGACCTTGGAATCGTTGGCATAGCGCCAGTTGGTCTCGGACTGGGGCTCGACGCCGCCGGAGCCGCAGAATACGCCGATGCCGCCGTCCAGCACCTTCAGCGAGCGGTACACCTCGATGGTGAAATCGACGTGGCCGGGGGTGTCGATGATGTTGAAGCGGTGGTCCTTCCAGAAACAGGTGGTGGCGGCGGACTGGATGGTGATGCCGCGTTCCTGCTCCTGTTCCATGAAGTCGGTGGTGGCCGCGCCGGCGTGGACCTCGCCGATTTTGTGGATCTTGCCGGTGAGCTTGAGAATCCGCTCGGTCGTGGTGGTTTTCCCGGCATCCACGTGGGCGAAGATACCAATGTTTCGGTAAAGCGCTAGATCGGTCATGGTTGTACTCTGAAGAAAAGCGTTCCAGGCGAAAAACGACCATTATAACCCGAAGCCGCGTCTCTTATGATATAGGCGGCGAATCGTCATGAAAATTTCAACAAATCAGACGGATAAATCGGCGTGTGGGTAGGGGGTTGCGGGTTGGGCTAAACTTAGCCGCCAGCCCGGTTCCGAGCCTGATCGATGAATTCATCCGCAACCCATCCCGTCGCCGCCCGCGCCCTGCCGGCGGTGCTGATCGCCCAGTTTCTCTCGGCCCTCGCCGACAACGCCTTGCTGTTCGTGGCCATCGCCCTGGTGCGGTCGCAGCATCACCCAGAAGCCTGGGTGCCGCTGCTGCAGGAGTTTTTCGTGCTGGCCTACGTGATCCTGGCTCCGTTCGCCGGCCCTTTCGCCGATGCGTTCCCCAAGGGTCGGGCCATGTTGCTGGCCAACGGCGTCAAGCTGGTTGGGGCCGGGGGGATGCTGGCGGGATTTCATCCGCTGCTGGCCTACGGCATCGTCGGTCTTGGCGCGGCCGCCTATTCGCCGGCCAAGTACGGCATCCTCTCGGAGCTGGTGCCGGCGGAACGGCTGGTGAAGGCCAACGGCCTGATGGAGGGCTCGACCATCGTTGCCATTCTGATGGGGGTTGGGCTGGGCGGATGGCTGGCGGATCTCTCGGTGCCCGTTGCCCTGGTGACGGTGACGGCCTGTTACGGGGCGGCCATGCTGGCCAATCTGGCGATCCCGAAGGTGGCCGCCGCCCATCCTGGTCAATCCATGAACCCGTTGCAACTGCTGAGGGAGTTCGCCGGCATCACCTGGTTCATGGTGAAGGACCGCGATGTCCGGTTTTCCCTGGCCTGCACCAGCCTGTTCTGGGGCAGCGGCGCGACCCTGCGCATGCTGCTGGTGGCCTGGGTGCCGCTGGCCTTGGGGCTCGCCGACACCCGCACTCCGGCCAATCTGAACGGGGTCGTGGCGATCGGCATCGCCGTCGGAGCGGGCGCGGCTTCCGCGCTGATCCGGCTGGAGACGGTCAATCGGGCGCTGTGGCCGGGGTTGCTGCTGGGGCCGGTGATCATGCTGCTGGCGACGGCCCACAGCCTGGTTCCGGCCGCGTTGTTGCTGGTGCTGGTCGGGCTGTGCGGCGGCTTGTTCGTGGTGCCGCTCAATGCCTTGTTGCAGGAACGCGGTCACCTGACCGTGGGCGCGGGTCATGCGGTGGCGATCCAGAACCTGTTCGAAAACCTGGCGATGCTGGGGATGATCGGGGCCTACACCCTGACCATCCCGGCGGGTATCTCAGCGATCGAGTCGGCGGTGGGATTCGGCGGCCTGGTGCTGGCCGGCATGCTGTTGATCGCGGCGGCCCGTTGGCTGGCCGGCTAAAGCCTTACAGCCCCAGGATGATGGCCGCCATCAGCAAGGTCATGAAGACGGAAACGGTCAGCAGGACCGCGGCCTGAGTCTTGCGGTGCGGATTGCGGAGTCCCAGGAAGCCGAACACCAGGCCGATGGGGGGCAGGAACACCGTCACCGCCATCAGGATCGCCAGGGTGGCAAAGCTCCAGCGTTGGCTGGGATCGCTGGAACTGCCGGGGCCCTCCACCGGGCGGCCGCAACCGGCACAAACTACTGCCTTGTCCTTGATGGGTTTTCCGCAAAACCGACAAAACATCTCACGCCTCTTCGATGATGGATGCACGGCCGTTGCCGGCGGTCGTGCCCTTGTTCTTCTAGGTTGCGAAGGATAACTTAACGTATCCGGCCCTGCCATGAAAACCGTTGCGTGAAGAGACCGGTTGTGGCGGGCTCCCGCCTCTGGCTTGTCATCCCACCTTTGCGAATTCCGTGACCCGCCGCCGACCTCTTTCCCCTCAGATGTTTGGGGCTATCCTGATGGCTTCCGCCGCGGCCTGGGCGGACGACAATCCGCCGCCTCGTGATGCGGCCGGTCCGGACAGCAGTCTGACGGTGACGCTCACCCCACAGCAGGTGGCGAGCGCAGAACTGGCCGTGCAGCCCTTGGAGCCGGCGACGGTGACCGCGGAATGCCGCGCCTACGGCAAGATCGTGGACATCCATCCCCTGCTGGAGCTGCGCGCCGGTTACCGCGCCGCCCAGGCCGAAGCGTCGGTGACCGAGGCGGCGCGGGAGTTGGCGCGGAAGAATCGAGACCGGCTGGCCAGCCTGCATCGTGAATCCATCGTGGCGACCCGCGAGCTGATCCAGGCCGAAGCCCAGTTCGCGGCCGATAGCGCCAGGGCTCAGGCGGCCGCCTTCAAGGCCTTGGAAATGCGGGAGGCGGCGATCCAGTCGTTCGGCGAACCGTTGTTCAAGGCCGCCACCGACCCGCGTTCGGCCAGCTTCGATGCGCTGCTGGCGCGCCGCCGCATGCTGGGGATGGTGTCGCTGCCGGCGGAGTGTCCGCCACCGCAGCAAGGCGCGACGCTGCGGCTGGGACCTGCGGGCCAAGGGGCGCCGACGCAGACCGCGCCCTTGCTGGCGCCGGCGCCGCGGACCGATGAGCAGACTCAGGGCGAGACCTGGTTTTTCACCGTGGAAACGGGCCGGCTGCGGACCGGCATGCGGCTGGATGTGCGCCTGCTCGATCCCCGCAGCAGCCGGGGCGGGGTGAGCATTCCGACATCGGCCGTGGTTTGGCATGGCGGCTCGCCCTGGGTCTACAGCGACCAGGGTGGCGGCCGGTTTCGCCGCAAGCCGGTGGGCGATCACGGCGAAGGCGGCCAGGGCTGGCTGGTGAGCGAAGGATTTCGGGCCGGCGAGCCCGTGGTGGTGCGTGGCGCCCAGATGCTGCTGTCGGAAGAGTTGCGCCGGGCGATCCCGGACGAGGACGACGACTGATGCTCACCGCCATCGTGCGGCTGGCCGTCGCCCGGCCCGGGGTGGTGGTCAGCCTGGCCCTGCTGCTGCTGGTCTACGGCGGCTACCGGCTGTATGGCTCGCAATTGGACATCTTTCCGGAGTTTGCCGCCAAGCGGGTGGTAATCCAAACCGAGGCGCCGGGATATTCGCCGGAACAGGTCGAGACCCTGGTCACCCTGCCGGTGGAGAAACGGCTTGGAGGGTTGCTGGGGTTGACGCGGCTGCGCTCCGAGTCGTTGCAGGGGCTTTCGGTGGTGACCGCGGTGTTTGCCGAATCCACCGACATCTACCGCGCCCGGCAAATGGTGGGGGAGCGGCTGGCGGCGCTGCAGGGCCAGCTACCGGTGGGGGTCGGCCTGCCGCAGGCGGTGCCGCTGTCCTCGTCTTCGGCTACGGTGCTGACTTTGGGGCTGGCGTCCGCCAGCACTAACTTGATGGAGCTGCGCAGCCT
>VEPB01000511.1 GCA_012026715.1 Methylococcaceae bacterium
AACTGGCTCGCCACCGCGCAATGGGCGGCAAGGCTGCATCCGAACGGCTTGCTGGCGGATGTCGGCAGCGCCACCACGGGCCTAATCGAATTGGCCGACGGCCGGCCGGTATCCCGCGGGTTCACAGATGCCGAACGGCTTCGCTACCAGGAGCTGGTCTACACCGGAATCGCCCGCACGCCCCTCATGGCGCTGGCCAACACCGTCCCTTGGCAAGGCGAGTGGGTCGGTGTCATGGCAGAACATTTCGCGACTACTGCGGACGTCTACCGGCTCACCGGCGAACTGCCCGATCACGCCGATCAATTGCCGACGGCAGACAATGGCGACAAGACCTTGGCGGCCAGCGCCCGACGGCTGGCGCGGCTGATCGGTTGCGATGGCGACTCCGAAAGTCTGGCTGATTTGCGCAAGCTGGCCCACTACTTCCGCGATCGTCAGCTCGATCTCATTCAAAAGGCCTGGTCCCGGCAGTTGTCCACCGGTGACCTGGAAGCGGACTGTTCCGTCATAGGCGCTGGCGCAGGACGGTTTCTGGTGCAAGAATTAGCAACACGCATGGGCCACCCTTACCAGGACATTGCCGATCTATTCCCGCCGCCCCGGACACCGGGCTACCCCACCCTCGCCGACTGCGCACCGGCGGCGGCCATCGCCTGCCTGCTCAGGCTAACGCCATGACCCTCTGTCAGCCTCGCATCGAAGAGTTGCCCTACTTCGAGGACAGCGCTGCGCTGTTCATGCCGTGGGCCGACCGGCGCTGGTCGGTATTTCTCGACAGCGGTTATCCTCATAGCCATCAGGGCCGGTATGACATCATGGCGGCTGACCCTTGGTGCACGCTGGTGACCCGCGGCAACCTGACGGAGATTCGCAACGGCGGACAGATCACGCTGTCGCCGGACGATCCGTTCCGCCTGCTGCAGGAGCACCTCGGCGAGACCTGCGCCACGCTTGACGAATTGCCGTTCTGCGGGGGCGCCATCGGTTATTTCGGTTACGATCTGGCGCGACGCCTGGAAAAACTGCCGGATCTGGCAGCGGACGACTCTGGCGCGCCAGACATGGTGATGGGAATCTACGACTGGGCGGTGGTGATCGATCATCTGCAACGCCGGAGCTGGCTGGTCGGTCTGGGGCGAGATCCGGCAACCGCCATCCGGTGGCCCTATCTGCTGCGTTCCTTCAGCCAGATCCAGACCCTCGGCTGGCAACGGAGCGACTTCCACGTCCTGGGCGAAATCGAGGCGGGCATGAGCAAAGCCCATTACCGACAGGCCTTTGCCAGCATCCAACAGTATATCCGCGACGGTGACTGCTACCAGGTCAATCTGACCCAGCGATTCTCCGCCTATTGCGAAGGCAACCCGTGGACCGCCTATCAGCTGCTGCGACAATTGAATCCGGCGCCATTCAGCGCCTACCTCAACTACCCACAGCTGCAGGTCCTCAGTTCCTCGCCGGAACGCTTCATCAAAGTCGCCGACAGCCAGGTCGAAACCAAGCCGATCAAGGGAACCCGGCCGCGAGGCGACGATGCGGCCGCCGCCCTGCGGCACCGCCAGAATCTCGCCGCCAGCATCAAGGACCGGGCGGAAAACCTGATGATCGTGGATCTGCTGCGCAACGACATCGGCAAGAGCTGCACGGCAGGATCGGTCCACGTGCCGGAACTGTTCGCCGTGGAAAGCTACGCCACCGTACACCATTTGGTCAGCACGGTGCGCGGCCGACTGGCACCCGGTCAGCACGCGCTCGGTCTACTGCGGGGCTGCTTCCCCGGAGGATCCATTACCGGAGCGCCCAAGATCCGCTCCATGCAGATCATCGAGGAACTGGAACCTTGCCGTCGCGGTGTCTATTGCGGCGCCATCGCCTATATCGGCCACGACGGCAACATGGACAGCAACATCGCCATCCGTACGCTAACCCACGCCGACAACCGCATCCGCTTCTGGGCCGGCGGTGGCATCGTGGCGGATTCGGACCCCGAACTGGAATACCAGGAGTGTTACCACAAGGCCGCAGCGCTGCTGGCCCTGCTAGAGCGCTTCCGAGTCCGCAAAATGGGGGAGCATGTGGGTCGTTAAGCTGGGCGGCAGCCTGGCTTATAGCAAGGAATTGCCGCGCTGGCTGGAGACCCTTGCTCGATTGCCGGTGGTGGTCGTGCCGGGTGGAGGGCCCTTTGCGGATACCGTGCGCGACGCCCAAAAGCGGATTGGTTTCTCCGATCAGGTTGCGCATGAAATGGCGCTGCTGGCGATGCAACAGTACGGCCGGATGCTGGCAGCGGCGTCGGACGGCTTAGGCTTTCTGAAGTCAATCGAACCGCAGAACCTGCCTGCGGTGTGGCTTCCTGCTCCGGACGCATTGAACTACCCGGAAATCCCCGCATCGTGGGAGGTAACGTCGGACAGCCTGGCGCTTTGGCTCGCATCCCGGGTGGGAGCTGAGTATCTCTTGCTGGTGAAGGGTGGCTGGACGTCAATGGACGAACCAGGAGAAATCTCGGCAATCGAGCTGAACCGAACCGGAGTGGTAGACGGGGCGTTCCCCGGCTTCTTCCGTCGCTACGGCATCACCTGCGGGGTGTGCGGGGCCGCCGACCACGCGCGGCTTACTGAAGCGGGCACCAGCCCGGCAGGCCGGTTCACCCGCATAGCCGATTGAATCGGCCCGGCGCGAGAACTATCGAACCGCAACCGCGACCGCTTCGATCAGCCGCCGCATCCGCTCTGCCGCATCAGGATTTCCTTGCCCGGCCTCCGGCGCCTCGACGATTCTGGTCGCGATCCGGGCCAAGACCGACAGTTGGTCGCATGATCGCGCCAGCAATTCCGAGACCTCGTGCTGGAACTGCAGCTGCGTCGTCATCCCCGCCAGTTCCCGTTCGACCCGTTCGGTGCTTTCCATCAGGTTCCGGGTCGTCCGCTTGACACCTTCGTCCATTTCCCCAAGTTGGTTCATCATGAGTTCAACGCTCTTCTTGGAATGCAAGGCGAAGTTCATGTCTTTCGAGGAAATCTCCAGCAGCGCTTCGTCAGCGACCTTAAGGGAGTGGCTCACGCTTCCCACCAGATCCTTGATCTGATCGGCGAATTCGTTGGACAAAACCGATAGTTTGCGGACTTCGTCCGCGACCACGGCAAACCCTCTTCCTGCCTCACCGGCGCGAGCCGCCTCGATGGCCGCGTTCAGTGCCAACAGATTAGTTTGATCTGCAATATCGCGCAGAGGACTGAGAGCATCCAAAATCCGGCCGACGTCCCGTTTGACGTCATCCATCCGCTCGCACAGTTCCATGGCCGTCTTGGCGTTCTGGACGATATTGTCCACCAGCATGGATAAGGTTGCGGAGGTATCGTCGAGGAATCCCTTGAGCGTTACGCGTTCCCGGAAACTGAGGGTCTTGCGGACTGAAACGTCCCCGCCGCTGCCAAAAACATCACCCTGGCACGCATTCAGCGACACCACCATCTCGTGCTGACCGTGATAAGCGGACTCCAATCCGGAAAGACCATCCACCAGATGATCGAGCCCAGCGGCGAGCGCATCCCGCGCCTGACAAAGATCAGACGAAATCCGGCCGGTTTGATTGGACAGCTGCCCGCCTAGGGACTCCATGATGCCCTGCAATTCCGTCGACAAACCCGGCCATGGATCTGCGGTGTTCCCGATTTCCTCGGTATCACGCGCTGCGGCAACGGGCCGACCTTGGCGAACCAACAGCCATCCCCACGCCCCACTGATTCCGACCAGCAGCGCAAATTCCAAGAAACCTTGCATCGCGGACGGTGCCAACCACCGCACTAGGCCCCAACACACCAAACTCACGACGGTGACGACCACACCGGAAACCGCGGCACGACGGTCGATCGGTAACGGGAAAGCAGCTATCGCCATCATCAATACTCTCTCTTCCGGACAACGACTACAGGAAACCCCACTCCCAGCCGCCCTGAATCGGACAACGTTAGGGCCAAGACTAGTCGAAACCTTCCTGCCGCGCATGGCAAAAGATCGGCGCCAGGGCGCCGATCGGCCGCCCCTCAGGCTGAGATTCAGCTGATGCTGAACAACTTGTTGAAGTTAGCAATCTCGAGAATTTGCCGAATGTTTTCCCGACATCCGGTAATCGCTATGGAAGCGCCTTTCTGGCTAGCGCGGTCTTTCAGGAGCAACAGGATGCCCAAGGCGGAACTGTCGAGGTAATCAACATCCCTGAGATTGATCTCGATCTCCGTCAGGTCGTTTTCCTGCAACAATCGCTGAGTCGATTCCCGAAACTCCTTGTGCAAGGTGAAATCAAAACGCCCCACCAGGGTCACGGTGGCCTTTTGATTCGCAATGTGGCTGTGAATGCTCATGGAATGATCTCAACTGACGATGACACAACCGGGCTACGGCTTCCCGACTAATCTTAGTACGGTTGGAAAGATAGCAAGCCCGGCAGACTGGACACAAAAAAGCCCGAACACCATGGGTGTTCGGGCTTTTCAACATTCAATCCTGAATCCCTGGCCTACTCGTTATTGTATTCGGCTACCCGCCCGAATGCGGGTCTACCGCGTCCAAGGATAACAACTCAAAATTGAAACAAAGACTTACAGAGGAGCGCTGGAAGAATAGCTCACTTTCTGCTTGTCACCGTCGGGAGAGTTACCGCAACCAACCATCGCAACGGACAACAGGGCAACACTGATAGCGCACAGTACGATCTTTTTCATAAATCCTCCTCTATCATTTTATGGAACAAACATGATCTTCTTTTGATAGTGCCAAAGGCACGGCGCTTTTATAAAGAAGATTCCGTCAAAATGCAATAGTCGAAATCCGCCCCTCCGATCACCGCTCAGCCGCCAACGCAAGCCGCAATTTTTTCAGAGCGCCGTTCTCGATCTGGCGAATTCGCTCGGCCGACACCCGATGCCGCTCAGCCAGATCGTGGAGGGTCGACTTCTCTTCATTAAGCCAACGACACGCCAGAAAGTCGCGGCTACGCTCGTCGAGGTCGGCCAGCGCATCCGCCAGTCGCGCCTGTTGGCGGGAATCCCACTGGTCGTCCGCAATGATGTAGGCTGGATCGTCACTGGATCGGCTCAGGTACTGGGCCGGCGCCAGCACGTCTCGCTCGTCGCCCTCGTCTTCCAGCGGTTCGAACGGTACATCCTGACCGGCCAGGCGATTTTCCATCTCGTAGACCGCATCAACATCCAGCCCGAGATCTTCGGCCACTGCGCTGGCCTCCTCATGGCTGAACCAACCCAAACGGTTCTTGAACTTTCGCAGATTGAAGAAAAGCTTACGCTGAGCCTTGGTGGTCGCAACCTTGACGATACGCCAATTTTGAATGATGAACTCGTGAATTTCGGCGCGAATCCAATGGACGGCGAAAGAAACCAAGCGCACCCCGACGTCTGGATCATAGCGTTTGACCGCCTTCATCAAGCCAATGTTGCCTTCCTGGATCAAATCCGGCAGTGGTAACCCGTACCCCAGGTAACCGCGGGCAATGTGGACGACGAAACGAAGGTTGGCCATCACCAACTGACGCGCCGCGTCCAAGTCGTTTTCATCGCGAAAGCGGCGGGCTAAGGCCGTTTCCTGTTCGGCGTCGAGCCGCGGAAATACATTGACCGATCCGATGTAATTATCGATGGAACCCAAGGATAGGTTGGCCGGCAATGCCAAAGCGTGACTCATGATGATCTCCCAAACAGATTGGCGCCCAATATTAGCACTCCAGCCATTTGAGTGCTAACACTCGTATCGGTTCCCCAACGTCCAGCCGAGCGTTATGCTATACCGCAGAAACGGCACCCCATCCGGGGTAGGTCGATCCAGTAACGGTCCGACTCCAGATCAGTACCCGGCGAGTCGGCTCAACATCCGACCCGTCCAATTCCCAGGCCACTTTTACCGCCACAACCCCGGCCTGCAAGCCATACCCTTAAGTCCTTTTCATGACAGAAATTCCAGCCACCTTCCCTCCTGAAGCCCCATCCAAATCCACCGGCATCGTCAGCGGAACTGTGTTCCTCGCGGTGATCGCCCTCGGTGCCGTTGCCTATCTCACCCCGCTGCGAACCTGGCTGGCGGAGGGCGAACTGATCAAACAGGAGCTTACCCAGCTGGGGATCTGGGCGCCCTTGGTCTTCACGATTGCCGCCGCCCTTCTAACGGCCATCGGCATGCCGCGACTGCTACTTTGTTCACTCGGCGGGCTCGCTTTTGGTTTTGCCTCCGGACTGCTGTGGACTGAGGTCGCAACCGTATTGGGCTCTTACGCTACCTTCGTGTTTGTCCGGCAGCGCGGCAGCGACTATGCCCTCACGCGCTTCCCCAGGCTCCAAGGCTTTTCCCGGCAGCTTGAAACCAAAGGCATCATGGCGGTGATTCTGCTCCGGCAGCTACCCATGAACGGCTTCTACAACAATGTTTTCTTGGGACTGACGCCCGTCAGCCATCGCGATTTCCTGATCGGCAGTCTGGTCGGCTACCTGCCGCTAGGATTGACCGCCTGCCTGATCGGCGCCGGCTTGCTGCAGCCGGACTTCTCCAAGAGCATGCAGTACCTGCTGCTGGCGCTGGTGTTGTCGTTGGGACTTGGATTCTTGTTGAGGCAACTGATACGCCGGCGACAGGCCGGTTGACACGCGCCCTGGTTCGGTTCCAGCCATTCGCCTGGCGCTGATGACGTGCCGATGACCGGCGCTGCCCCGATGAATACTCCGGCCTCCATCCTGATCATCCGTCTCAGCGCCATCGGCGACGTGATCCTGGCTTCGGCCCTGATCCCGCTGCTGCGGTCCGCCTTTCCCAAGGCGCGGCTGGTGTGGCTGACGGATGAAACCAACGCCGAACTGCTGCGGCACAATCCCCGCCTCGATCAGGTTCTGGTGTGGCCGCGCCGACGCTGGCGCGACTACCTCAGGGCAGGCCACTACTGGCGCTGCTGCCAGGAAGTGGCGGAACTGGTCGGCGAATTGCGCCGCCAGCGGTTCGCCTGGGCCATCGACATCCAGGGACTGCTCAAAAGCGGGATCTGGGCGCGCCTCAGCGGCGCCCCGGTACGCATCGGCCTCGGCTCGCGGGAAGGGAGCCAATGGCTGATGACCCGAGTCATCAGCCGGCGAGTCTCCAGCCCCCTGATTGGCAAGGAATACCGCAAACTGGCGGGTGAACTGGGGTTGGCGTTTGAAACTTACGCGATGGACATCGCCATTCCTCCACGCACCGCCGATGTGGCGGCCAGTAGATTGCGTTCGGCCGGCATCGAGGCCCCCCCCATCGTCCTAGCCCCCTTTACCACCCGCCCCCAGAAACACTGGTTCGACGAACGTTGGGCGGAACTGGCCAGAGCCCTGCTGAAGCGGGGCCCGGTGCTGCTGTTGGGAGGACCGGGCGAGCGCGAACGCGCCAACGCCATCGCTGCCGCAGCGCCAGGCCTGAGCAATCTAAGCGGCGCCACCAGCCTGCTGGAGGCCGCTGCGATCATCCGGACTTCGCGCTTGCTGGTCGGCGTCGACACCGGCCTGACCCATCTGGGCATTGCAATGGGGGCCCCCACCCTGGCTTTGTTTGGCTCCACCCGACCCTATCTTGATACCGGAACGCCCCGCGCCCGCATTCTCTACCACCCCCTACCCTGCTCGCCCTGCCGGCGAAAACCGGTTTGCGGAACCGATTACACCTGCATGAAACTGCATGATGTGGACGGGGTGCTTGCCGCCGCCGGACAGCTATTGGAGACGACGCCGTGAAAGTCTTGCACGTGGAACTGGGCCGTCACCTCTATGGCGGCGCCCGCCAGGTGGCCTATCTGCTGAATGGCCTGGCCCGCTATCCCGACCAGCATCTTCTGGTTTGTGCCGCTGACGGCGCAATCGCGCAGGCCATCGACCACCCTCGCGTCCAAATCCAGCCGCTGGCATTCTCGGGAGACGCCGATCTCGGTTTCCTCCGACGGCTGCGCCGCCTGATCCGGCAGGAGCGCCCGCACTTGGTGCACGTCCATAGCCGCCGCGGCGATCTGCTCGCCGCCCTGGCGGCCCGACTGGAAAATTGTCCGGCCATTCACAGCCGTCGTGTCGACAACCCGCCGCGCTGGCTCGACCGGACCGTCAAGTTTCCACTGTTCGCCAAAATCATCACCATCTCCGAGGGCATCCGCCAGGTTCTGCTGAAGGCCGGTGTGCCGGAGCCGAAGCTCAGCTGCATCCCCAGCGCCGTCGATACCGACCGGTTTCACCCCGGCGCCGACCGGGATTTCGTGGACACCGAGTTCAATCTGCGCTCCGGACACCCGATCCTAGCCATGATCGCCCAACTGATCCCCCGCAAGGGCCACCGGATTCTGTTCGACGCCCTGCCCGGGGTGTTGGCGCGGCATCCCGACATCCAGCTCCTGGTCTTCGGCCAGGGGCCTCTGCTTCCATCCCTGCGGGAGGCGGTAGCTTCAGCCGGCTGGGCGGATCGGGTCCGATTCGCCGGCTTCCGCAGCGATCTGGAGCGCATCCTGCCGGCCGTGGACCTGGTCATCCATCCGGCGCTGATGGAGGGACTGGGGGTCTCCCTGCTGGAATCTGCCGCCTGCGGGGTCGCGATGGTTGCCAGCCGCGTCGGCGGAATCCCGGAAATCGTCCGGGATTCCGTCAATGGCTATCTGGTGGAGCCCGGCGACGGCAAAGGGCTGGCCTGCGCTATCGTCAAACTGCTGGACGATCCGGACCGGCGTGTCGCATTCGGTGCAGCCGGCCGGACCTTGGCCCTCGCGGAGTTTTCCATTCCCCGCATGGTCGAGGACAATAGAGCGCTGTATCTGGAGATGGCGGCGTGCCAGCAAGCCTCGTAAACCGCCGAAGCCCCCTTGGAACCGCGCTCCCCGCCAAGCTGCACGGATTGCGGGCGCGACACCACGACTGAACGATGCCCATGCCAACCGCAGCCACCGTCTGCCTGTACTTCGTCGCTTCCCCGTTGCAGTACCTGGCGGCTCAGCGAATTGCCAAGGATTTCGAACCCGGCGCCCGGCAAGTCCTGATCTATTACAAGCAGGGGGTTGCCGCCGTGGTGCAGGAGAACGAATGGGATGCCGCATGGTATATGCCCTGGCCCCGCTTCTACCCGCTGCCGGGACCGTTCGGGGTACATCGGCGACTGCTGGAAAATCTTGCCCGGGTGGCCGAATTGGCCGGCCCTTGCGTGATCCTCAGGCTGCATGCCGCGGTGTACGATTCCGAAGTGACCAACTATTTCCTGCGGGCCTTGCCGCGCCTGACCGGCGCCACGCAACTGCAGGCCCGCATTCTCCCGGACGGCATCATCAGCGTGCGCCGCTACCCCTTGAGCCCACTCAAGCGGGCTCTGCAGTACCTGCGCAAACTGCGCCGGCTGACTTCGCCCTTGCTGGATTACTGGTGTTTCGGCGGCGACCGGCTGGGCACCGACGCCCCTTTCGTGGACCGCATCTACGTGTTGGCCGGACTGCCCCACCAATATCCGCCGGAGAAAGTCGCCGAACTCCCGCCTCTGGTCCCTCCGGCGACGGTCGGAACCCCGTCGGGCGGAGGACTCCGCGCCCTCCTGATCGGCCAACCACTGGTCGGTTACGGCATGACGACCCCCGAGGACCTGGCGGAAATCACCGCGCACATCCACGACTGGTTGCGGCAGCGCGGCGTCGAGGCCATTGATTACAAGGGTCACCCGAAAGATCCCAATCATGAGC
>VEPB01000303.1 GCA_012026715.1 Methylococcaceae bacterium
GACGAAAGCGCGGATGCCGCCTTCGTATTCGTAGATGTCCTCCTTGTCGGTGCGTTCGTCGCGCAGTTCGATGCGTACGCCCGAGTTCAAAAAGGACAGCTCGCGCAGGCGCTTGGCCAGGATCTCGTAATGGAATTCGATGTGGGTGAAGGTCTCGGCGCTGGGCTTGAAGCGGATCTTGGTGCCGGAGCCTTCCGCCGGGCCAACCTCTTCAAGAGGCGCTTGGGGTTCGCCGTGGCGGTAGAGCTGCTTGTAGAGCTTGCCGCTCTTACGGATTTCCAGTTCCAACTCCTCCGACAGCGCGTTCACCACCGAGACGCCGACCCCGTGCAGACCGCCGGAAACTTTGTAGGCGTTATCGTCGAACTTGCCGCCGGCATGGAGCACGGTCAGGATGACTTCCGCCGCCGAGCGGCCTTCCTCCTCCATGATATCGACCGGAATTCCACGACCGTCGTCGACCACGGTGACCGATTCGTCGGAATGGATGGTGACCTGTACGCCGGTGCAGTAGCCGGCAAGGGCTTCGTCGATGGAGTTGTCGACGACTTCGAACACCATGTGGTGCAGGCCGGTGCCGTCGTCGGTGTCGCCGATGTACATGCCGGGGCGCTTGCGGACGGCGTCCAGGCCCTTGAGGACTTTAATATTGGAACTGTCGTAATCGTCGGCGGCCATAGCGGTTTGCTCCTCCTTCGGTGATTGATGTCGTGCGCGGGTTCAGGCGGCGGTCACGCGGCCCTGGTCCATCCGGAACAGTCCGCTGCCGGGCAGTTGGCTCACGGGCAGCAGGCTGTCGTCGGTGGCGGTGATGAAAAACTGCGACCGGCGCTCCGCTAGGTAGGCGAGCAGCTTGTCGCGATTGGCGCCGTCCAGTTCCGAGGCCAGGTCGTCCACCAGCACGCAGCCGCGCCGGTTTAGGGATTGCTCCAGCAAATGGGCCTGGGACAGCAGTAGGGCGAACACCAAAAGCTTCATCTGGCCGCGCGACAGATAGGCCTTGGCGGGGCGGCCGTCGGCCAGCACCGCGAAATCGCCCTTGTGGGCGCCGGAATGGGTGTAGCCCAGGCGGCGGTCCAGGTCCCGGTCGTCCCCCAGCACCTCCAACAGATCGCGGCTGCGGTCCCAGCCGGCGGTCAGCTTCAGTTCAAATTGGGTTGTGCCCAAGAAGTGCCTGCTGGCTTCAAGGAAATAGGGCGCCAGCCGTTCGCCGTAACGCTCCCGCGCCAAAGCCACCATTGTACCGTAGCGGGCCAGTTCGTGGTTCCAGGTCTGTTCGGCCTGGCGTCCGGCGCCTTGCCGCAGCAGGGCGTTGCGCTGATTGAGGGCACGCGCGTAGCCGCGCCATTGGTCCAGATAGCCGGGCTCAAGATGGAAGGCGCCCCAGTCGAGGAACTGGCGGCGGCCCTTGGGCGGGTTTTCCAGCAGGCCGCTGCTGGCCGGCTGGATCAGCAGCACCGGCAGGGCCGCGATCAGTTCCGCGCTGGATTGCAGTTTGCGGCCGGTCAGCATGATTTCCCGCTGGCGCCGCGCCAGCCGGACACCCAGAGTCTCCGCCGGGCCCTCGTCGGCAACGCTGCGGCCGGAGACGGTGAGGCACTCCTGCTGAAAGCGGATCACCTGGCCGGCCTGGGAGGAACGAAACGAGCGGGCCCGGCCGAGGATGTAGATCGCCTCCAGAAGCGAGGTCTTGCCGCTGCCGTTGGCGCCGACGATGAAGTTCAGCCGGCTCGACGGTGTCAGCGCGGCGCGCTCGATGTTGCGGACGTCGAACACGTCCAGCTTGGTGAGGCTCATGGTGGGAGGTGGCCGCCGCAGCGGCCGGCGCGGTCACACCCGCATGGGCATGACAATGAACTTGAAGCGCGGATTTTCCACGTCCTCGACCAGGCAGCTGTGGGTGGTGTTGCTGAAGGACATTCGGATCTCGTCGGCGTCGCAGTTGCTCACCGCGTCCAGCATGTAGGCGGCGTTGAAGCCGATCTCCACGCCGTCCCCCTCCAGGCTGATTTCCACCTCGTCCTCGGCCTCCTCGTGTTCCGGGTTCTGGGCGCGCAGGACCATGCGCTGCGCTTCCAGTTCCAGGGTGACGCCGCGGAACTTCTCGTTGGACAGGATGGCGACGCGGGTCAGCGCCGCTTTCAGCGCGTCGCGGGTGACCGAGACCACCCGGTTGACGTCCTTGGGCATGACCCGCTGGTAGTCCGGATAGCGGCCGTCCACCAGCTTGGCGGCGAAGCTCAGGTCCGGCAGGATGGCGCGGATGTTGTTGGCGGCGATCTGCAGGGTCAGGGGCTCATCCGGGTCGCCGCCCAGCAGCTTGTGCAGTTCCAGTGCGCCCTTGCGCGGCAGGATGAACTGGCGCGGCGCCAGATCGCCGGTGTCGATGGCTTCTTCCGAGATCGCCAGCCGATGGCCGTCGGAGGAGACCGCCCGCAGCATGCCGCCACCCACCTCCAGCAGCAGGCCGTTGAGGTAGTAGCGCACGTCCTGCAAGGCCATGGCGAACAGCGTCTTGTCCATGGCGCGCTTGAGCACCCGGCAAGGCAAGGTCAGTTCGGCTTCCGGCTCGCCGCTGTCGAAGCTGGGGTAGGTATCGGCCGGCAGGGTGCTGAGGGTAAAACGGCTGCGGGCGCATTGCACCAGGAATCGGTCCTGCTGACATTCCACGTTGACCGCCGCGTGGTCTGGCAGTTGTCGGCAGATGTCCAGGAGCTTGCGGGCCGGAACGGTGATGGCGCCGTGATCGCCGAATTCGGTGCTGGAGCGGGTCAGCAACTGCACCTCGGTGTCGGTGCCGGTGAATTCCAGTCGGGTGCCTTCCAGCTTGATGAGAACATTGGACAGCACCGGCAGGGGCTGGCGCTTTTCGATGACGCCGATGACCTGCTGCAACGGGGTCAGGAGGTTGTCTCGGGACGTACTGAATTTCATGGCGGGCCTTGCCTGATGTTCGGAGTCGTGGGAGCGGGGCGGTTAGCTGGAGAGCGTGCGCAGCAGATTGGAATAGTCTTCCTGGAACTTGGCATCGCTTTCCTTGAGTTCCTGCACCTTGCGGGTGGCGTGCAGCACGGTGGTATGGTCGCGCCCGCCGAACATCTGCCCGATTTCCGGCAGGCTGTGATTGGTCAGTTCCTTCGACAGCGCCATGGCGATCTGGCGGGGTCGGGCCAGCGAACGGGTGCGCTTGTTGGAAAGCAGGTCGGCCAGCTTGATCTTGAAGTATTCGGCCACGGTTTTCTGGATGTTTTCGACGCTGACCATGCGGTCCTGCAAGGCGATCAGGTCGCGCAGGGCTTCCTTGGCGAAATCCAGGGTGATGGGTCGTCCGGTGAAGTGGGCGTTGGCCATGACCCGGCGCAGGGCGCCCTCCAGTTCGCGGATGTTGGAACGGATCCGTTTGCCGATGAAGAAGGCCACTTCCGGCGACAGCTCCACGTTGTTGGCCTGGGCCTTGCTCATCAGAATGGCCACGCGGGTTTCCAGGTCGGGCGGCTCGATGGCCACCGGCAGGCCCCAGCCGAAGCGGGATTTCAATCGTTCCTGCAGTCCCTTGATCTCTTTCGGATAACGGTCGCAGGTCAGCACCACCTGGTGCTTGTTTTCCAGCAGGGTGTTGAAGGTGTGGAAGAATTCTTCCTGGGATTGCTCCTTGCCGGCGAAGAACTGGATGTCGTCGATCAACAGTGCGTCGACATTGCGGTAGAACTCCTTGAAGGCGGCGATGGCGTTGTGCTGCAGGGCCTTCACCATGTCCGACACGAACCGTTCCGAATGCAGGTAGACGATGTTGGCGGACGGGTTGGTACGCAGAATCTCGTTGCCGATGGCGTGCATCAGGTGAGTCTTGCCCAGGCCGACGCCGCCGTAGATGAATAGCGGGTTGTAAGCGCGGCCGACGCTTTGGGCCACTTGCATGGACGCCGCCTTGGCCAGCTGATTGGACTTGCCTTCTACGAAGTTGCTGAAGATGTGGGCCGGATTCAGGTTGTTCGGGAGCTTGGCCTTGCCGGCCGGCTTGCGCGGGCTGGCCGGGCGGTCGCCGGCGCCGGGTGCCTGGGCCTTGCTGCCGATTTCCAGCACCACCTGCGGGTGGGGTTGGGGCTTCTGGATGGAAACGGCTTCCTCAATCTTGTCGAAGAAGTGCTGTTTGACCCAGTCCAGCACGAAGCGGTTGGGTGCCAGCAGCTTGAGTTCCAGTTCGGATTCGACGGCCTGCAGCGGCCGGATCCAGGTATTGAACTGCTGAGCCGGCAGTTCCCCTTCCAGTTTCCGGATGCAGGCGCTCCACAACGCACTCATCGGTTGGCTACCTCGGCGGGCAAGGTTGGGTCCTTCTAAAGGATGGCTTGAGACGGTTGAACGGTCGGGCGGGGTGAAGGAGTACTATACGCCAATCGGCAGTTATCCACAGCATTGACATCGTTTTGCCGGTTCACTTAACATGCCTGCCTTTTTTCCGATCCGAATCTTCCAATCCGTCAGGCAGTCGTCCCATGAAGAGAACTTATCAGCCCAGCAAGATCAAGCGCGCGCGCACCCATGGCTTCCGCGCCCGGATGAAGACCCGCGGGGGGCGCGCCGTCATCAATGCCCGCCGCGCCAAGGGCCGCAAGAGACTTTCCGTCTAGCGGCTTGGATCCGGCATCGTTCGGGTTCCCTCGCGACCTTCGTTTACTCGAACCGGCCGAGTTCCGCTTCGTTTTCGAACAACCGGAACGATCCCAAGACGCCTACCTGACCGTATTGGCACGGGTGAATGCCAAGGGGTACGCCCGGCTTGGCTTGGCCATCTCCAAGAAAAGCGTCCGTAAGGCGGCCCGTCGCAATCTGCTGAAACGGCTGGCGCGGGAGAGTTTCAGGTTGTGCCGGCGGGATCTGGGGAGGCTGGATTTCGTGGTGATGGCCAGACCCGCCGCCCGCGACGCCGACCGTTCCCTCATCAGCAAGTCCCTTGAGCGGCACTGGAAAATCCTGGTTCAACGATGCGATTCGCGCTGGTGCAACTCATCAAGCTCTATCGATTAGTCCTCAGCCCCTGGCTGGGCTACCACTGTCGCTTTCATCCCACCTGTTCCAGTTATGCAATCACCGCCATCGAGCGGTTCGGAGTCTGGAAGGGCGGATATCTCACTATAAGAAGACTGGCGAAATGCCACCCCTGGCACGAGGGCGGGCTCGATCCGGTACCCAAAAAATTCGGTGGCTCCAATGGATAACTTGAGGTTTGTACTTTTCGTCCTGTTCCTTTTTCTGACCTTCCAGATCTACGAGCAATGGCAGCGCGACTATGGTCCCAAGCCGCCGGAGGCGGTTGCGGTCAATCCCGACGGCACGCCGGCTGCGGTTCCGCCTGCCGATGCGGCCGCGCCAAGCGCCAAGCCGGTCGCGGAAGTCAAAGGTGGCCAGCGCATCACGGTGGTGACCGATACCGTTCGCGCCGAGATCGACACCCTGGGCGGCGATCTGAAGATCCTCGATCTCACGCACTACCCGGTAGACAAGGATAAGCCCGATCAGCCGGTCCGGCTGTTGAACGACGCTCCGGCCGAGCTGTTCATTTCCCAGAGCGGCCTGTTGGGCAAGGAGGACAGTTCCCCCAATCATTACAGCGAGTGGACGGTCGCCTCGACCCAATTCACCCTGGCGGACGGCCAGGATGAGCTGCGAGTGCCACTGACCTGGACCAATTCCGCCGGCGTCAAGGTCACCAAGACCTACGTATTCCACCGCGGCAGCTACGTGGTCGACCTGGAGCATCAGGTGACCAACCAGTCGGAGGCACCCTGGCGCGGTCAGCAGTACACCCAGTTGCAGCGCAAGGAGCCCGTGAAGAAGGTCACCTCGGTGTTCTCCACGTCTTCCGCCGACCGCGCCTACATCGGTGGGGTCATCTACACGCCGGAGGACAAATACCAGAAGGTCAAGTTTGATGAGATGGAGGAGAAGAGCCTGTCGCGCAAGGCCAAGGATGGTTGGGTCGCCATGATCCAACATTACTTCTTCGCCGCCTGGTTGCCCCAGTCCGGCGAGGAGGAAAGCTTCTACACCAAGTCGCTGGGCGACCGGGTGTTCGTGATCGGCGCCATGACCCCGGCCGCCGACGTGCAGCCGGGCGGTCAGGCGGTGTTCAAGGCGCGATTGTTCGCCGGGCCGAAGCTGCAGCGGGTGTTGGAGACCACCGCGCCGGGACTGGAATTGACCGTCGATTACGGCAATCTGACCTTCATCGCCAAGCCGGTGTTCTGGCTGATGGAGCAGTTCAACCGGCTGTTCGGCAACTGGGGTGTCGCCATCATCCTCGGCACCGTGGTGATCAAGCTGTTGTTCTACAAGTTGTCGGAATCCAGCTACCGTTCCATGGCCAACATGCGCAAGCTGCAGCCCAAGCTGAAGGAGCTCAAGGAGCGTTTTGGCGACGACAAGCAGCAGTTCAACGTGGCGATGATGGATCTGTACCGCAAGGAAAAGGTCAACCCGCTCGGCGGCTGTCTGCCGATCCTGGTGCAAATCCCGGTGTTCATCTCGCTCTATTGGGTGCTGATCGAAAGCGTCGAAATGCGCCAGGCCAGCTTCGCGCTGTGGCTCAACGACTTGTCCTCCATGGACCCGTATTTCGTGCTGCCGGCGATCATGGGCGTGTCCATGTTCATCCAGCAGAAGCTCAATCCGGCCCCGGCGGATCCCATGCAGGCCAAGATCATGCAGTGGTTTCCGCTGATGTTCACCTTCATGTTCGCCTTTTTCCCCTCCGGGCTGGTGCTCTATTGGGTGGTGAACAACATCCTCTCCATCGTCCAGCAGTGGGTCATCACCCGTCAGGTGGAAGGCAAGGGCAAGGCCAAGCCGGCCTGAATCCATCCATCCGGCGCCGCCCGCCGGGGTTAATGCCCCGCGGGAGGCTCGAACGGTGCTTCGGGTGACGCTGTCCCAGGACACCATCGTTGCCGTCGCCACCCCGCCCGGACGCGGCGGGGTCGGCATCGTCCGCGCTTCCGGTCCTGCCGTTCCGGTGCTGGCACTCCAGCTGCTGGGCTCGATGCCGCCGCCAAGGTCGGCTCGCTTCACCTCTTTTACGGATTCCGACGGATCCGTCCTCGATCGTGGTATCGCCATCTACTTCCCGGCCCCGGCCTCGTTTACCGGCGAGGATGTGCTGGAGCTTCAGGCGCACGGCAGTCCAGTGGTGCTGGACCTGCTGCTGCGCCGGATGCTGGCGCTGGGGGCGCGGCTGGCGCGGCCGGGCGAGTTCTCGGAGCGTGCCTTCCACAATGACAAGCTGGATCTGGTTCAGGCCGAAGCGGTTGCCGATCTGATTGCCGCTTCCACCGAACGCGCGGTCCGTTCGGCTATGCGGTCGCTCCAGGGCGAGTTTTCCCAACGTATCCAGGGCCTGGTTGATGTCCTCGCGGACCTGCGGGTCTATGTGGAAGCCGCCATCGATTTCGTCGATGAAGACATCGAGTTTCTCCGGCAGGGCCAGATCGGCGAGCGGCTGCGGGGCCTTCTGGACGATCTGGCCAGCATCCGCCGAACCGCCCGGCAGGGCTGTCTATTGCAGGAAGGACTGACGGTGGTGATCGCCGGCAAGCCCAATGCCGGCAAGTCCAGCCTGCTCAACTGCCTGGCCGGGCGCGATGCGGCCATCGTGACGGAGATTGCCGGCACCACCCGCGATGTCTTGCGGGAATATATCCAGATCGACGGTTTGCCGCTCCATGTGGTCGATACCGCCGGGCTTCGGGAAAGCACCGACGCGATCGAACGGGAGGGCATCCGCCGCGCCCGCGAGGCCATTGCGCAGGCGGATCATATTCTGGTCATGCAGGACGACCGGGAACCCGTCGGGGA
>VEPB01000081.1 GCA_012026715.1 Methylococcaceae bacterium
ACCTGGCGGAAATCACCGCGCACATCCACGACTGGTTGCGGCAGCGCGGCGTCGAGGCCATTGATTACAAGGGTCACCCGAAAGATCCCAATCATGAGCTGATGGTGCCGGGCGACATCAGGCTGGAACTGGATGAGCCCATCGAGACCTTCATGACCCGCCGCCCTTACGACTTCGTGGTCGGCGTCCGCTCCTCGGCGTTGCTGTTCGCGCGCCAGATTTACGGTCCCGACACCCAGGTGATCGCCTTCGACTGGGACCGCCTCCGTTTCAAGAGCGCGGCCGAACGGCACGATCTGGAACGTGCATTCCTGCAGTGCGGCGTGCGCATGCTGTGATGCCGGCGGCACGCGCGATGCTAGGCCGGCTGCCGACGCTACTGGCGACGGTAGCCCTGCCGCTGCTGATGTTGCTGCCGGTGGCGGCCGGTTGGCTGACCGCGCCGCTGATCCTGGGCGGATTGGTCCTGGCACTGCGCGATCGCCGGCTCAACCCGCTGGACCGGGAATTGCTGCTGCTGACCAGCCTGATCCCGGCGAGCGTGCTACTCGACATGGCGGTGTTCGGCGGCGGGGCCAACCTATTGGAACGCCCCGGTTATCTGCTGCGGGGATTTCTGGTCTATTACACCTTGAGCCGCTTCGGTTTGAGCCGGACGGCCTTTGCCTGGGGCATCGCCGCCGCGGCGCTGACGGCGGCGCTGCTCGCCCTGCATTCGGCGCTGATCCTCCACGAAGCCCGCGTGTTTGGCTTCCGCGGCCACTGGAATGCCGTGCCGTTCGGAAATTTCTCCCTGCTGTTGGGCATTCTGTCTCTGGCGACGGCGCTGCTCCCCCCGGCGCAGCCTCGACCGGCGCAGCGGGTGACTGCCGCATTTGCCGGGCTGGCGGGACTGACCGCATCCCTCCTTTCCGGCAGCCGGGGAGGATGGCTCAGCCTGCCGCTGCTGCTGCCGCTGCTGGCGTGGCTCAGCCCTTACTCGCGCCGGCGCGGCTGGCAGGTTGCGGTTGCCGGCTGCGGACTAGCGGTGATCGTCACCGCCATCGCTCTGCCGAATGTTCGTCTTCGCATGGCGGAAGCCGTGGATGAGATCGTGGCCTACCGGAATCACCCGCAGTCGGTGGAGTCGATGAACACCTCCAGCGGCCAACGCCTGGCGATGTGGCGATGGGGATTGGAGCGCTTTGCTGAAAACCCCCTACTGGGAGTCGGTATCGTCAACTTCCCGCGCGAGCGGGCCGCCGCAGTCGCTCGAGGCCAGTTGCCGCCGCTGGTGGAATCGCTCAAACTCGCCAATGTGCATAACGAATTAATCGGCCGCCTGGCCAGTTCGGGCGTCGTCGGCGGCGCCAGCCTGATCGGATTCTGGGTGCTAGGCTGGCGCTTGTTCCGCCGACGCCTGACCGGCGACCCCGACCAGCGCTATTTCGCGACGTGCGGCCTGCTGGTGTTGCTGGGAACCGGGGTATTCTCCATGACAGAAGGCCTGTTCGGCACCGGCCCGGGCTGCAAGGCACTGATGCTACTTCTGGCCTTGCCGGCAGCGGGCTTGGCGCAATCCTCGGAGCGCCGGCCGCGGCCGGCGACGGCCACCATCGACTGAGAACGGAACCATGGCGGAGCGCTCCAAGACCTTGATCATTCACCACCGCAGCGGCATCGGTGACTTGGTTTGGCACATTCCCTACTTCCGGGCGATCGCCTCATCCAGCGCCGGCGGCAAGGCCAGCCTGGTCGCACGGCCGTCCGCCCGCGCCGGCGACCTGCTAGCCGCAGAAGACTGGGTCGAGCAACTGTTCGAGTTCGATCGCCGGCCACGCTGCTCCGAACACCGTCACGGCCGCCACGACGGCCTGTGGGCCCAGCTGCAATTCGTCGGCATGCTGCGGCAACAACGCTTTCAGCGGGTCTACGTGTTTTCCGGACGCGCGCGCTACGCCTGGCTGGCGGCGCTCGCCGGCATCCCGGAGCGGTTCGGATTCGGGTTCGACCCATTGCAGCGCCTTTTGCTGAACCGGCCACCCTACATCACCCCGCATCGAGGCCGTAGCAGCTGGGTCTATCCGGAAGCCACCGCCTTCGCCATGGCGCATGGCCTCTGCGACGCCCCGCTGGTGCCACGCATGAAGGTTCTGGAATCGGTGAAAGACGAGATCAAGATCCTCTTGGAGCCGCTGCCCCGGCCTTTGGTGGCATTCGCAGTGGGTTCCTCCGACCCGGCCAAGAACTGGGGTGGGGAGCGCTTTGGCGAACTGGCCCGGCGGCTGGTCCGGGCCGACTGTGGCGTGGCGCTGTTGGGAGGTCCGGCGGAGGGGGCCGTGGTGGAGCACATCCGGGCATCGATTCCGCTCGAACGGCAAGACCAGGTGCTGCCCTTCGCCCAGCCTTCGCTGCAACGCGCAGCCGCGGTATTGAGCCTGTGCAACTGTTGCGTCGGCAACGATACCGGCGCGCTCAACATGGCGGCCGCCAACCGCTGCCCGTCCCTGGGCCTGTTCGGCGCGACTCCGCCACTGAACCACGACCCCCTGATCGCCGCGGTAACAGCCCAGGGCATGGCGGCGATCCCGGTCGATACCGTGGAGCATCGGGTCCACGAGATGCTTACCGAAGCCCTGATTCCTGCCTGATCCAACCTCCGCGGCATCGGCCCCTCCGTCTGGTGAAAACTGAGCTACGCTTGTGGTTTCCAAGTTGCCATTGCCCCGAGAGACCGATTCATGTCCGACATAGAACGCATCATCAAGGACCGGATTTTCGCCCTGCCCAACCCCAGTAGCGGCGCCAAGGAATGGTTCTGCATGGCGCGTGAGCGCATCCTGGGGCCCTACGACTCCAGGGACCTCGCCACTTTGGCCCTGAGCGACTTCATCAAGTCCTGTGAACAGCGCGGCGACAGCGGCGGCCGCAGCGAGGACGACGAGATCGAATTCCGCAAATGGCTGGACGCGGAAGCCGACCGCATCCAGGGCGAAACCGGGAAGCCCTGAGCCCTTGCCGGCACCCCCGGATGACCTATTTGCCGATGCAGAAGCCGGCGAAGATGCGACCCAGCAGGTCCTCGTTGGTGAATGTCCCGGTGATTTCGGACAACGCCTGCTGAGCGATCCTGAGTTCTTCCGCCAGCAGTTCGGCCTGCCCTACGTCCAGCAGGTCCAATCCCCGCTCGATCCCTACCTGCCCGCGATCCAAGGCCTCCAGGTGACGCCGCCGGGCGATGAATACCTGTTCCTCGCCGCCCCGGTACCCGGCGCATTCCTTCAGATGCAGTTTCAACGCATCCACCCCTGCTCCCGTTTTTAGCGACAAGCGCAATACCGGCCCGCCGTCCGTTTCGGTTTTGCCGGGCGCCGCCCCCGTCAGGTCGATCTTGTTGCGGATCCAGGTCCGCGGATTGTGAGCCGGAAAGCTGCCGACATGGGCCCCGGATTCGTCCCCGACGGGTTCCCGGTCGTCCTGCATGACCAGAATATGATCCGCCTGCGCAATGGCCTCGCGGGCGCGGCGGATGCCCTCCCGTTCGATCGCGTCG
>VEPB01000489.1 GCA_012026715.1 Methylococcaceae bacterium
CACTCCGTCCGGATTGCATTTCGAGCGGCACCACAACGGCGTGCCGCAGATCGATCCCGATGCGCACCAACTGCTCATTCACGGCCTGGTGGAGCGCTCGCTGATCTTTGGAATGAAGCAGTTGCACCGCTACCCGATGGCATCGCGGCTGTGCTTCATCGAATGTGGCGGCAACAGCTATTCCGGCTGGCACGAGGAGCCGATGCAGGCCGCGGCGGGGAATCTCCACGGCTTAGTCTCGTGTAGTGAATGGACCGGCATTCCGACTCGGGTGCTGCTGGAGGAAGCGGGGCTCAAGCCCGGGGCCGGCTGGATCATTGCCGAGGGCGCGGACGCCGCGGCCATGAATGTCAGTATTCCGGTGGTCAAGTTGCTGGACGATGGGTTGCTCGCCTTGTTTCAAAACGGCGAAAAGCTGCGGCCGGAAAATGGCTATCCGTTGCGCCTGGTGCTGCCGGGGTACGAGGGGGTGGTTAACGTGAAGTGGTTGAGGCGGTTGCAAGTCGCCGACCGGCCGCTGATGGCGCGCAACGAGACCGCCAAGTACACCGAACTTCAGCCAGACGGCAAGGCGCGTCAGTTTACCTTTATGATGGAGGCGAAATCGGTCGTGACCCACCCATCGCCGGGTTACCGGCTGGAAGAGCCGGGCTATTACCAGATTTCCGGGCTGGCCTGGAGTGGGCGAGGCAAGATTGCGGCGGTGGAGGTGAGTGCCGACGGCGGTCGCAGTTGGGCGCAGGCCGAACTGCAGGAGCCGGTGCTGAGCAGGAGTTTTACCCGGTTCCGGATTCCCTGGCGGTGGAACGGAGAACCCTGCATCATCAAGAGCCGGGCCACCGACGAAACCGGTTACCGCCAACCGGAAAGATCGGCGCTGGTCGCCGAACGGGGTCGCAACGGCTACTTCCACTACAACGGTATCGTCAGTTGGGCGGTGGATGCGGACGGCGGGCTGCGACATGTCTATGCGTAACGGTCCACGGCTAGCCTTGCGGCGATTGATTGTGGCGGTCGCGCCGTTGGTTTCGGCCGTGGCGGTCGCCGCCACCGGGCCAAGCTTGGGAAGGCCGGCCGCGGCGGAAGAAATCGCCCGCTGGGATATCAGCGTGTTTCCCGACGGTCAGGGATTGCCGGCCGGCCGGGGGGGCGTTGCCGAAGGCAAGGCGATTTATCGCAGCCAGTGTCTTTCGTGTCACGGAGCCGATGGCCGCGGCGGCAGCGCGGAGGAGTTGGCCGGTGCTCGGCACGGCTTGTCAGACCCGAGTCCGGACAAGACGATTGGCAGCTACTGGCCTTATGCCGCGACGCTGTTCGATTACGTGCGCCGCTCAATGCCGATGAATGCGCCAGGATCCCTTGGCGACACCCAGGTCTACGCCGTGACGGCCTATTTGCTATACCTGAACGGTCTTTTGGGTGAGGCGGGAGCGGTCGATCGGGACAGTTTGCCGAAAATCGCCATGCCCAACCGCGGGGGATTCAGCGTGGACGAAAGTAGCCGCTAACCGGTCCGCAACCGCGTAAGTGACGGGCAATTTCGCGCCCGGCAGGACTTCCCAAGCCCAGGCTTCACGTGCCCCCGTGTCCCAGCAGTTTTCCCTCAAGCCAGGCCATCCAGCGGCCCGCCGGAGAGGCCGAGCCCCACCAGCCCACCGCAACGCCCAGGCTATTGGCTATCATGTCCGCGACTTCCAGGGTGCGTACGCCGCCAAGATCCTGAAGGAATTCGAGCGCAATGCCCAGCGCGACCAGAAACATCGGCCATAAGATATGCCGCTTAAAGACCGAGCCGAACCAGAATGCGGCGCTGCCATAGGCGACGAGATGCTGCATTTTGTCCCAATTCAAGAGTTTCGGGGGTTGGGGCGGGGAAGGCGTCAGGGAGAGCCACACGATGGCGGCAATGATCATCCACGCCGCGCTCAGCCAAGCCCAGTAAAATTGGAGTTGACGTTCAGTGTCAGGTTGAGACGGACGCATGACCGCAATGTGTGATACCCGGTCGAGGGACAGGGTTGGATGGATTTGGCGAAAAGTTAAGCGCGAATAGCAGTAAATCCCGTCGCAACAAAAGCCGCTGCTTGGCGGCGCCGGACGGGGTTAACCGTTCGGTTCGGAAACCTCTGGTAACGGTTACAAATTTCCGGCCCTAACTTTCAATTCGGATGGGGAGGAGTGGCCGCCCTCGGGGTTTCCGAGAGGCGGCCTATGGCGCTGTACTAGATTTCGAAATCTTTGAGATTGCGGCCTTGATCCAATAATTCCTTGAGCCATTTCGGCTTCATTCCGCGCCCGGTCCACTTGTTGTTGGAATTTGCAGGATCACGGTATTTAATGGGAACTGAACTGCCCTTGCGGGACGAAGTTTTGGCGCCGGAATCGCCGATTTCCACGCTAACGCCAATCGAGCTGGCCAACTCCTTGATTTTTGCGAGAACCTCCTTGCGCTTACTATCCTGTCTCTCTTTGAGAGCTTTCTTAGCGTTTTCGATGACGCTGTTCAGCTCCGCTTCCGACATATCGTTCAGATTATTTTTCATCGACTACCTCTTTAATTGAGTGGATAGTTGGTGGGATCGTCCCCAAATTAGCTTCCGGCATCATTATATTCAATTTCTGGAAAATTTGAAGTGGTCGTCGGTTAACGGATCGATAACCCCGGTTCGTTTGAAGGCAAGGAATCAAACTGCGACTGTCTTCACCATCTCGGCTGGGCGAGAAAATCGCAGCCGAGTTTAGTAGAATCTACCGCCCCGGCGTCCTCGCCCGAGGCCCGGGGCCGTTTGATTCCCGGCTTAAACGCTGTCCAGCTCACGATAACGTCATCGCTTCAATGTATTCGCCGTTCGTTTCAAATACCCTCGCAAGAGCGCCTTCCGTCCAGATCTGGAGCGGACTTCATGGTTGCTGCGACTCCTTGGCGCTGGCGGAATCCATAAAGGCCAATGCCCGCCTTCATGTCGTTATCACGACGGACATGCAGACCTTGTTGCGGTTGGAGCATGAGCTGCAGTTTTTTTTGGGGGGTCAGTGGCCGATCCTCCAGTTTCCCGATTGGGAAACATTGCCCTACGACGTGTTTTCACCGCTTCCCGAGATCACCTCGCAGCGACTTAAAACCCTGGTTCAGATGCCGCAAACCGAACGCGGCGTGTTATTGACGACGGTATCGACCTTGCTGCAACGGCTGGCTCCCCGATCTCACGTGCTTGCCCGCTCGTTCCTGATGAAGCTGTGCGATCGGCTGGATATGAAACGATTGCGGGAACAGTTGGAGGAGGTGGGCTACCAATGCGTTTCCCAGGTGGTCCAGCACGGCGAATTCGCGGTGCGGGGTTCGATCGTGGACCTGTTTCCCATGGCTCACGCCGAACCTTATCGCATTGAATTGAACGACGATGAAATCGAGTCGATCCGGACCTTCGATCCCGACAGTCAGCGTTCCCGCGATAAGGTAGACGCGATTAACTTGCTGCCGGCGCGAGAGTTTCCATTCGACGATGCGGCGATCAAGCAGTTTCGCAAGTCCTATCGGATCTATTTTCCGGATCGCGCCTACAACAACGCGCTTTATCAGGATATCTCCAAGGGTATCGCGGTGGGTGGCATCGAGTACTATCTGCCGCTCTTCACGGAAACCACCACGACCCTGTTCGATTACCTGCCCGGGAGCGCGGTGTTGGTTTTGCATGGGGATATTGCCGGTGCTGCGAGGGCTTTTTTCGACGAGGCGCGAAATCGCTACAGCCTGCGACGAACCAATATCGACAGGCCGGCCTTGCCGGTCGACACCCTGTACCTGGAGCCGGAATATCTTGACCGCTCCTTGGAACGCTATACCCGTATCGCTATTTCCGGGGAGCCGGCCGCGGGGGATATCCGGACCTTCCCGTGCCAACCCTTGCCGGCCCTTGCCATCGATTCCAAGCACAAGCAGCCGGCCGCCGCCTTGTCGGCGTTTTTGAGCGAGTTCGACGGCAAGGTGCTGTTTGTCGCCGAGTCCGCCGGTCATCGCGAAGCCTTGCTGGACACGCTGGGCAAGCATGGACTCCGCCCGCAAGTGATCGACGGCTGGGAGCAGTTCGTCGGCGGCAGTGAGCGGTTGTATCTGGTGGTCGCCTCCCTTGATCACGGCCTATGGCTGTCGGAGCCGGCTCTGGCGATCGTCACCGAAACCCAGCTGTCCGGCGACAAGGTGCAGCAGCGCCGGCGCCGGCGGCGGGCGGTGGAGCGCGACCTGGAAAGCCTCATGCGCAATCTGGAGGAGCTCCAGATCGGTTCGCCGGTGGTGCATCAGGAGCATGGGGTCGGCCGTTACCTGGGACTGCAGCGGCTGAGCGTGGGCGGTATCGACGGGGAGTTCCTGGCGCTGGAATACGCCAACCAGGACAAGCTGTACGTGCCGGTGGCCTCGCTCCACCTCATCGGCCGCTACAGCGGCGCCGCCGAAGAGGCGGCACCGCTCCACAAGCTGGGCGGGGATCACTGGCAGAAGGCCAAGCGCAAGGCGATGGAGCGCGCCCGCGACGTCGCCGCGGAATTGCTGGACATCTACGCCCAGCGGGAGGCCCGCCAGGGCCATGCCTTCAATGCGCTGACCGAGGATTACCGCCATTTCGCCGCCACCTTCCCGTTCGAGGAGACGCCGGACCAGGAAAACGCCATCCTCGACGTGATCAATGACATGGGCGCGGGCCGCTCCATGGACCGGGTGGTGTGCGGCGACGTGGGGTTCGGCAAGACCGAGGTTGCGATGCGGGCCGCCTTCATCGCCGCGCACAACGGCAAGCAGGTCGCGGTGCTGGTGCCAACCACGCTGCTGGCTCAACAACACTATCAAAATTTCCGGGATCGCTTTGCCGACTGGCCGGTGCGGGTGGAGGTCATGTCCCGCTTCGTCGGCAAGAAGCAGCAGGATGAGTTCGCCCAGGCCGCCGCGGAAGGCCGCATCGACATCCTGATCGGCACCCACAAACTGCTGCAGAAGAGCATTGCGTTCAAAGATCTGGGGCTGGTCATCATCGACGAGGAACATCGTTTCGGGGTCGGGCAGAAAGAGCACTTCAAGAAGCTGCGCAGCGAGGTGGACATCCTGACCCTGACCGCCACGCCGATCCCCCGCACCCTCAACATGGCGCTGGGTGGCCTGCGCGATATCTCCATCATCGCCACCCCGCCGCAGAACCGCCACGCCATCCAGACCTTCATCGCCGAATGGAGCGACGGGCTCATCCAGGAAGCCATCCTGCGCGAGATCAAGCGCGGCGGGCAGGTGTATTTCCTCCACAACAAGATCGAGACCATGGAGAAGGTGGCCCGGCAACTGGGGGAACTGGTTCCCGACGCCCGCATCCAGATGGCCCACGGCCAGATGCCGGAGCGGGAGCTGGAACGCATCATGCTGGATTTCTACCACCAGCGCTTCAACCTGCTGTTGGCTACCACCATCATCGAAAGTGGCATCGACGTGCCCAGCGCTAACACCATCGTCATCAACCGCGCCGACCAGCTGGGCCTGGCCCAGCTGCATCAGCTGCGTGGGCGGGTCGGGCGTTCCCACCACCGCGCCTACGCCTACCTGCTGGTGCCGCCCAAGCCGTTGCTGAGCGGCGATGCGGCGAAGCGGCTGGATGCCATCGAAGCGTCGGGCGAATTGGGGGCCGGCTTCATGATCTCCTCCCACGACATGGAAATCCGCGGCGCCGGCGAGCTGCTGGGCGACGAGCAGAGCGGCCAGATCCAGGAGGTGGGATTCAGCCTTTATTCGGAGCTGCTGGAGCGCGCGGTGAAGGCGCTGCGTTCGGGCAAACAGCCGGAACTGGATGCGCCGCTGGAGGTGGGTCCTGAGATCGACCTGCAGAGTCCGGCGCTGATTCCTGACGACTACCTTCCGGACGTCCATGCCCGATTGGTCCTCTATAAACGCATCGCCAGCGCCCGCGACGACGAGCAACTGCGAGCCCTGCAGATCGAGATGATCGACCGCTTCGGCCTGTTGCCGGCCCCCACCAAGACCCTGTTCGCCGTCACCGCGCTCAAGTTCACCGCCGAACGGTTGGGGGTGCGCAAGGTCGAGGCCGGCGCCCACGGCGGACGCATCCTGTTCCGCAGCAATCCCCGCATCGACCCGGTGCAGGTCATCCTGCTGATCCAGACTCAGCCCCAGGTCTACCGCATGGATGGCGCCGACAAGATTCGTTTCACCGTTGCCTTTCCCAGCCTGGAGAGCAAGGTCGAGTTCCTGGAAGGACTCATGGACCGGCTGGCGGAAAAATAGTCCCTCAGCCCGCGCCGGCTCAAGGCGCGGGTGCATTTTCTCGATTTACTGACGGAGAGCCTCGTGCGGCATTTCAGATCGTCCCTGATCATCACCTTGCTGGGCCTGTCGGCCGCCTACTTCTGGGCTGGCCTTGGGGGCTTGGCCATCGTCTCCATCCTGGCGTTGATGGAGGTCAGCCTGTCCTTCGACAACGCCGTGGTCAACGCGACCGTGCTGAAACACATGGACGTGCGCTGGCAGCGGCGCTTCCTCACCTGGGGGATGGTGGTCGCCGTATTCGGGGTGCGCTTTCTACTGCCCATTCTGATCGTCGCCCTGGTGACCGGCGAAGGTTTGCGGGAAGTGACCGTGATGGCGCTGCAGGCGCCCAAGGAGTACAGCCGGCATCTGGAGGAGGCCCATACCGAGATCTCGGCCTTCGGAGGCATGTACCTGCTGCTGGTGTTTCTGTCCTTCCTGTTTCAGCGGGACAAGAACCTGCACTGGCTGGGCTGGCTGGAACGCCGGCTGGCGCGGTTGGGCAAGCTGGAGTCCATCGAAATGGTCCTGGCCCTGGTTGCCCTGCTCGCCGCCCAGCATTTCCTGCCCCGCGAGCAGCGGCTGGATTCCCTCGTCGCCGGTGTCGCCGGCATCATTCTCTACGTGCTGGTGAAGAGCATCTCCGATCTGTTCAACGATCCGGAGGGGGTGCAAAGCGGCGTTCACCGGGCAGGATTCGCGTCCTTCATGTATCTGGAGCTGCTCGACCTGTCGTTTTCCCTGGACGGTGTCATCGGCGCCTTCGCCATCACCCGCGATGTGGTCGTTATCCTGCTGGGCTTGACCATCGGCGCCCTGTTCGTGCGTAGCCTCACCATCTTCCTGGTGCGCAAGCGTACCCTGGACGAATACCTCTACCTGGAGCATGGCGCCCACTACGCCATCGGTGCCCTGGCCATCCTGATGCTGGTGGACATGAGTCTTCCGGTGCCGGAACTGGCGACCGGGCTGACGGGCATGGGGTTCATCCTGCTGGCGCTGTGGTCGTCGATCCGCCATCGGCACCGCCACGGGGAAGGCTGACCCGCTCGGCGCGACCGCTTCAGGAGTCGCCGTCGGCGGCCCGATGGCGCTGCAGCAGATCGACCAGGTCCGGAGCCGGCAGCGGCTGGCTGAAGTAATAGCCCTGGAAGGACTCGCAGCGGTGGGACCTGAGGAAATCCAACTGGGCTTCGGTTTCCACGCCTTCGGCGACGACGGTCAGGTTCAATGCCCTGGCCATGTCGATGATGGCGCGGACGATGCCAGCGTTGTTGCGGTCGGAGACGTCGCGAACAAAGGACTGATCGATCTTGAGGACGTCCAGGGGGAAACGCTTGAGGTAGCTGAGGGAGGAATAGCCGGTGCCGAAATCGTCGATGGCGAACAAAATGCCGCTGGCCTTGAGCTGCTTGAGGGTTTCCAGCACCGCTTCGGTCTTGTGCATCAGCATGTTCTCCGTCAGTTCCAGCTCCAGCGCGCCTGGAGGGATATTGGAACCGGCAACGGCTTTCCGGACGGTCTCGATGAAGTTGGGTTGGCGAATCTGCACGGGGGAAACGTTGACGCTGATGTAGTGCAGATCTGCTGCCCACCCGTCGCGGTCCCAGCGGGCTTTCTGGTCGCAGGCGGTCGCCAGTACCCATTCGCCGATTTCCACGATCAAGCCGGTCTCCTCGGCTAGCGGGATGAACTGCGATGGCGGTATCAGCCCCTCGTTCGGATGGCGCCAGCGGATCAGGGCTTCCACCCCGGTGATCCGGTTGCTCGCCAGGTTCACCCGTGGCTGGTATACCAGGAAAAACTGGCCGTCGCTCAAGGCGGTTCGCAAATCCTTCTCCATCTGTAGACGCGCAGTCAGCCGCCGGTTGATCTCGGCAGAGTAGTGCTGATAGCGATTGCGGCCTTCCGACTTGGCGTAGTTGAGCGCGCTGTCCGCGTTTTTCAACAGCGTTTGCGCGTCTTCGGCGTCGGTTGGGTGGAGCGCCACCCCGATGGTGACCGTAACCACGTGGTCCAGTTCGTCCAGGTGGAACGGCTGCGCCATCCGGGTACGGACCCGAGACGCCAGGGCCAGGGCTTGTTCCGACGCGATTTGCGGCTCAATCGACAGTCCGGTCAGGATGATGGCGAACTCGGCGCTGCTGTGGCGCGCGATGGTTTCGCTCTCACGCACGCAGGATCTCAGCCGCTGGGCGACTTCGGCCAGCAGCAGATCGCCGCGGGCATGGCCCAGGGTGTCGTTGACATCCTTGAACCGGTCGATGCTGACGAGCATCAGCGCGACTCCGGAGCCGCCGCGGGCGGCCTGGGCCACCCCCAGGGCCAGGTTATGGATCAGCAACTGCCGGTTGGGCAGTTTGGTGAGCCGGTCGAAATAGGCCAGCTGGCGAATCTGTTCCTCGGCGTGTTTCCGCTCGATGAGATGGGACAGGGTTTTGCCGATGGCCTCCAGAAATTCCTGCTCGGTGGCGGTGGGGCGATGGCCTGGGTCGATACCGAGCACCAGCATTCCCGAGAGGTTCTGGCCGTCGTACAAGGGAATCCGGCAGTGATCGTCGAACGAGCTGGTTATCGGGACCGGCTCGATCGGGTCGGGAACGGCGCCCAGCGGCAGGTTCCAGGCGGAGACCAGCTTGGGGTCCACGTGGTGGCCTGCCGGCAGCGACCAGTGCCCGGACCCGTCGATTATCAGAATGGCTCCGGTGGCGTGCGAGGACGGTCCTTGGGCGGCTACCACCATGTCGAGGCTTTGCTGAAGCAGACTGGGCAAATCCAATTGATCCGTCGAAATTCTCAGCAAGCTGTTGAGCAGACGCTGGTGGTCGTTGCTGATCAGCAATTCCTGCCGGACCTGCTCGGTCAGGGTGACATCGCGGAATGCGATCACGCTGCGGGTGGGACCCTGATCCAATGCGCCCGCCTGGCTCGATCGGGATAGTTCGATCAGCACCTGGCTGCCGTCGCGGCGGCGCAGGATTTCAACGGCGGAAGGTGGCAGCTTGAGGCCAGCAAGGTCGCCGAACGGGCTGGTTATCCGCAACACGTCACCCAGTGTTTTGCCCAGGGCGCTGGAATCTCCCCAACCGGTCAATATCTTGGCGCTGCTGTTGAGATAGTCGATCCGGTCCTGGCCATCGACGCTGATGACCCCGTCCGGAATCGATTCCAGAGTGCCCTGAACCTTTATTTTCTCCTGCAGCAGCAATTGTCTGTCCCGATGGAGTCCGCGCAGGAGGGGCGCGATCATCAACATGATCAGCGCCGCGTCGAGCAGCATTGGCAACGCCTCGCTCCAGGATGCAGGAAGCCCGTAAAGCAAGAGCATGATGGCGGATTCGCCCAGGCCGATGACCATGGCGATTCGGAACAGGGAGCGGAGCAGCGAGGGAATTCGCTCCAGTGCCAGCATCAACAATCCGACCAGGAGAATCGCGGACGCTGATCGGATCAGCGCGGAATCGGCAGAAAGGATGGGCAGGCCGGAGGCGGCGTGCACGCAGGACGGGATGCCGAAGCCGCACACGCCGGCAAACGCGCTGGCGCGGAGCCGGCTGCTCGTCGGCGGGCGGGGTTGCCGTGCTGAAGATGCTATTCCGATCGCCAACAACATTTCCTCTGGTGTGCAGTCCCGGGCGCGGGCGGATTTGTTGGCCGGGCCCCGGTTGACGAACCGTTATCCGAGGTTCGCGCAGGGTTTGATTGTAGACTATCGATCGGCCGGATTTTTCCGGTGCCACAGCCCAAGAATAAGGCCGTTAAGCCGGCATCGGCCGAGGGGACGTCCCTTCCTGAAGAAAACTGCCGGAAGAGGCGCTTTACCAGACGCCATTGCCACCTTGAAAGAGGGCCAGGCCGAGTTATTCCAAGCAAGCGCAGGTTTGCTTGGTGATGAGTCAAGCGCCAGAGCCCGCCACAGCATTTGATGAGGAGACCGGTTATGAAGACACAGATCGAATCCATCAAACGATATTTGCAGTCGGAGCAGTTTGTCGCCCGGCGTCAGGCGGTGGTGGCGCTGATCATGCGCGGCAACCGCGGGCTGGATCTGTTGCGCTGCGCGGACTTCGTGCCGCCGCTGCTGATCCGGCTTTATCTGGTGCCGGTCTTCTGGATGGCGGCGGTGAACAAGTTCGGCCACTTTCAGGCCACCGCCGACTGGTTCGGCGGCAGTCTGGGCTTGCCGCTGCCTTATCTGATGGTGTTTCTCGCCGCGACCACGGAATTGCTGGGAGCCATCTTCCTGCTGGTCGGGTTCGCGGTGCGCTGGATTTCAGTGCCGTTGCTGGTGACCATGGCGGTGGCGGCGGTCAGCGTGCACTGGAAGTACGGCTGGCTGGCCATCGCCAGCGCCACCGGCCCGCTCGCCACCGAGCGTACTGTTGCGGCGGCGGAACGGCTGGCTCAGGCCAAGGAGATTCTGGCGCGCTGCGGCGACTATGAATCCCTGACCGAATACGGCAGTTTCGTGGTGCTCAACAACGGCATCGAGTTCGCCGCCACCTATCTCATCCTGCTGGTGGTACTGCTGGTAACGGGCGGCGGCCGTTACGTCAGCGCGGATTATTGGCTGAGCCGACGCTTTCAGGATCAGCGGACCGAATGAATCCGCACGCGACGGGTGCGCTCATTTCGACGGTTCCTTGAGGGGCGCTTCGTCGTCTTCCTCTTCCAGCGGCGCCTCCAGGTCTTCGTCGAATTCGTGCTCGCCGGATTCGTCTTCTTCCTCCGTCGTGCCCGCAGGATCGGCTGCCGCCGCCGGCTGAGGCTTCTGCAGGGTCAACAGCTGTTTGGCCGAATCGGCCGCCAGCAGGTACTGCAGGCCCCAGTCGTTGCGGGTCAGCAGCAGATCGGGTTCGCGCTGGGCGATGACGAACTCCACCGCCGGCTTGCCGTTGGGGAAGCCGATTCGGACGATGTCCCCCTGGGCAGGTTGCTCGGTTCGCTTCACTTCGATGGCGCGCGCGCCGCGCCAGGCGCTGAGCAGATCGGCCATGCCCGCGGCGGCATCGCTGGGCGGCTCGATCATCCAGGCGCCATCGGCGCCCAGGGTGGCCTTCAGCCCTGGCAGCAGAATCTCGTTGGGCGCGTCGTCGTCGGGCAGCAACTTCTTGTCGACGAAATCGGTGGAGGCGGCGATCAGGTGGTGGAAGAAGTCGTCGTTGACCAGGTGCAAGGTGTCGCCGGCCTGGACGTAGCGCCGCATGTCCAGCGGGTCGGAGCCTCCGAACAGCAGCTTGACGGCGCCGATGGTCAGGATTGCCTTGGGCTTGTCCAACTCGTACTTGGCCAGTTCCTCCTTCTTAAGAGGGTACTGGACCTCGCTTTCGGCCCGGGGGATTTCCAGCAACTGGTGAACGCGCACGTCGTTGGCCGGTGCCGCGAACGGCGCGGTGAGCCACCAGCGGCCGCCGCGCTTCTCGAACAGCAGTTTTTCCTTGTTCTGCAATTCGACCTGGGTCGCCCCTTCGGTTTCCACTTCGCTCAGATGGATGACCTTGGCGTCTTCCTTGCCCGGCTCGATGAAGGCGATGCCGGCCAGCAGCAGGACGAAGCCCAGCAGGGCGAGGTTCAAGAGCATCTTGTCGTTCATCAACGTCTCCGGCGCTTGAACCAGATGGTGGCTCCGCTGGCAATGAGCGCCACCGGCAGCACGATGAGATAGCTGAGGCCGATCAGGCTCGCCGCCAGGTCGGACAGGTTCAGGTTGCGGTCGCGGACGGTCTTGGCCGGGATGTTGATGAACTGATCGTTTTCGGTCAACCAGTGGATGACGTTGAGCCCCAGCTCCAGGTTTCCGCCGTTGCCCAGAAAGCTGTTGGAGAGGAAGTCGCCGTCGCCGATGACCGCAATCCGTTGCTCCTTGGGTTTCTGCTCCGGCTGGGCGGGCTTATCAGAGGCGGGTGCGGGCTTGGGCTGGACTTGGCGGGTGAGGCTGTAGCCGATGGTCAGGGGGCCTTCATGTTCGCCCTTGTCGGCGTCGAACTGAATCTTGCCCTCCACCGGGCCGGTCTCGGTCCAGGAGCGGCGCAGGGTGGACAGCAGTACGGTGCGCTCGAATTCGCTGTTGTCGCCTTCGGTGGTCATCGCCGCCGCCTTGGGGAACAGGGTCATGGCGGAGAAACCCAGGGTGATGGCGTGGGGCGGGTATTCGGCCACCAGGGCGAAGGTGGGATCGTCGATGCCGAACAGCTGGGTGGAGGCATCCACCACCACGCCCGGCAGGAATTTCAGCCCCAGTTGCTGGGCCAGCGGCGCCAGGCCATGCAGATCGCCCGGTTCCGCGAGCCACAGCAGGTTGCCGCCTTTGGCCACGTAGTCCTGGATCAGCTTGACCTCGCCGGCCAGCAGATTGACGGTGGGGCCGGCGATCACCAGCAGGTCGGTGTTGTCCGGAATGGCCGGCGTCACCGCCAGATTGATGAGGCTGACCGTGAGGCCCTTGCGGCCCAGTTGGTCGCCGAACTGGCCCAGGTCGTGGTTGGCGTGGCCCTTGGGAGAACGGTCGCCGTGGCCCTCCAGGAACACCACGTGCTGCTCCTTGGCGTGGGCCAGGCGCTGCAGGGCGTTGGCCAGATTGGGCTCGGTCGCGTCGTTGACCCGTTCGCTGCGATTCCGGTACTCCACCATGAGTTCGCCGTCCAC